>NZ_VOYN01000036.1:0-35812 GCF_013420275.1 Acinetobacter sp. YH01020 | reverse complement strand
TGTTTTGGAAGCAGGAATATCAACACAAAAGCATTGAATAATTTTTTTAATCTTGTAGTGACTTAATTTACTGTTTTCTATCATGATTCTAGACTAACATAATCATTTTGCTAGTCTAGAGCCATTTTTTTTAATTAATAGATAACAGCTTTTTTTGCATGACATTTATAAAAACTCAGTTCTTGAGATTTTGCCCTCAAATCTTCTGCAAGTTGTTGAGTCACGATTTGTTCAATATGTTGAGCATTTAATTTTGGCTTGATATATGCAGCTTCAGTAATCTGCCCAATAGTTTTACGTTGTATTAATTCGAGATCTAAATAATTTTGAATAATTTCATCTTTTTCAGAATATTCACGACAAACAGAAATAACAATGCGACCGGTTTGGATTGATTCGGATAACATCGTTGCACTATCTTCAGTAACAAAAATATATTCACTTCGCTTTAACACATCGCAAATAGAAGTTTTAGAATAAGTATTCACAAGCTCAATATTTTTATCTTTTAACATTTGAATCACATGTTCTGATAACGCAGGTGTTCTACGAGAACATACGACTGACGCCTGAATTTGATGGTGATCTGCGAATTGAACAAATTGCTGAATCATCTCTTCAAAGTCTTGATGGGTAAAAGGGTACTCTTTTGTCGGTCCACCAATTAACAGGCATGCTTCATGATTCGACGGAATATGCGCTAAGCGAGTAATTTTAGAAGGTACAGCACCTGTAGGAATAATGATTTGTCTACCAGAATGATCTTCTGGAATCGTCGTAATAGTCCAATCAATAAGTCGCCAATTAAATTTACGTGTACCGCCTGCATAAATAAGTGGGATATTGAAACGTTGAGATAAATAAGCGGCATAAATTAAATTAGGCATACCTGAACAGACGATAACGTCGGTATGCTCTAAATTTCTTGGCAAGAATTTAAAGTATAAGCGCCCGAGTGTGCGAAATAAATTCGGGAAATGAGACAGTTTCTTAAAAACGCTCACTGTACGCTTAGGTAAAGTAGGAATTGCAAACTGCTCAGATTGTAGATAAAAGCGCTTCTCAATCATTTCACTAACAGCGAGAGCAGGATTTAAATGTCCAATTCGGTTGTCATGAATAATTAATACTTTGCTTCTATTGTGTGTAGATGTGCTGCTCATTTTTGAAGTTCAAATAATCAACGTTTATATTGTTATAACTTATTATAGTGTCGAAATATGAAAATAATCTTAAATAATTGTTAGGTTTATAAAAAAATGTAAAGGCCTACGTAGATTGTAGGCCATTTTTGAAGCTTTTTATCAACGTCCGTTACGACCGCGGCCACGAGGGGCTTTAGTATTCGGACGAGTTGTACCATTGGTACGGCGTTTTGGTTTTTCGCTCTCATCCATTTGCCAGATACGTTTTGTACCAGACTTTTTCACTGAGCCATCTTTATTCTTACGAACCATTGGCTTACCACCTGTACCGCCTGGTTTTTTCACATAAGAGCGCGAACGGTAAGGTTCTTCTGCAGGTATGTTTTGAAAGTCAGGGTAAAGTAACGGTTCAATTTCTTTGGTTTCACCTGGTTCTAAAGCCAATTGAACTAAATCGATTGCACCAATACGTGTACGAATTAAACGTAAGGTTGGGAAACCCACTGCTGAAGTCATACGACGAACTTGGCGGTTACGGCCTTCACAAATTTGGATTTCAACCCAAGAGGTTGGAATGTTTGCACGGAAACGTACAGGAGGATCACGATCCCATAACCATTCTGGCTGTTGCACTTTAATGGCTTTGGCTGGCAAAGTCATACCATCTTTCAGCTCAACGCCTTTACGTAATTGCTCAAGTGCTTCTTCTGTGATGTCACCATCGACTTGCACTAAGTAGGTTTTGAACTTTTTATTTTCAGGGTTGGTAATGTACTGATTTAAACCACCATGATCAGTTAAAAATACCAAACCTTCAGAGTCCATATCTAAACGACCTGCAATACGTAGACTAGGATCGTCCACGAAGTCAGATATGGTCATATGCGCTTCGTCTTTACGGAATTGGGAGAGCACGTCATATGGCTTGTTTAAGATGACGATTTTCATAAGAAATAACTTCTATTAAATACAATAATTCAAATTGGTTAAGATTTATTCAACAGGGAAATGCAGCTATTTCCCATCTAAATCTCAAAAAAGGTAGATTTGCTTTAGAGTATTATGCGTGAAGCGCAATTAAAAGTCTTATCAAACAGCAATTATTTTTTCACTCGCTTCTCAGGGAGGATCATAAAAATGGGTTATCAGAAGATCGTCGTTCCAGTGGATGGGACAAAAATTACAGTAAATTCAGACTTATCATTCAATGTTCCCAATAATCCAATTATTCCATTTATTGAAGGCGATGGTATTGGTGTTGATATCACTCCAGTGATGAAAACCGTGGTGAATGCCGCAGTACAAAAAGCATATGGTGGAAAACGTGCCATAGAATGGATGGAAGTCTATTGTGGTGAAAAAGCCAATAAAATTTATGGCACCTATATGCCCGAAGAAACCTTTGAGGCTTTACGCGAATTTGTGGTTTCAATTAAAGGGCCGTTAACGACGCCAGTCGGTGGTGGCATTCGTTCGCTAAATGTTGCACTACGTCAAGAATTAGATCTCTACGTCTGTGTGCGCCCAGTACGTTGGTTTAAGGGCGTTCCTTCACCTGTTCAGCATCCTGAACGTACAGACATGGTGATCTTCCGAGAGAACTCAGAAGATATTTACGCAGGGATCGAATGGAAAGCAGATTCGCCTGAAGCCAAGAAAATGATCAAATTTCTCAAAGAGGAAATGGGTGTTACCAAGATTCGCTTTGAGGAAAATTGCGGTATCGGTATTAAGCCTGTATCTAAAGAAGGTTCTCAGCGTTTGGTGCGTAAAGCCATTCAATTTGCCATTGATAATGATAAGCCGAATGTCACTTTGGTGCACAAAGGTAATATCATGAAATATACCGAAGGTGCGTTTAAAGAGTGGGGTTATGAAGTCGCACTTGAGCGCTTTGGTGGTGAATTGCTAGATGGAGGTCCTTGGGTCAAAATAAAAAATCCGAAAACTGGCAAAGAGATCGTGATTAAAGATGCGATCGCAGACGCTTTTTTACAGCAGATTCTGATGCGTCCGACCGATTATTCAGTCATTGCTACCCTAAATTTAAACGGTGACTATATTTCAGATGCTTTGGCGGCCGAAGTTGGCGGTATTGGTATTGCACCGGGTGCCAATATTGGTGGCGCTGTGCAAGTATATGAAGCGACACATGGCACAGCGCCTAAATATACGGGTCAAGACAAAGTAAACCCTGGGTCTATTATTCTGTCTGCAGAAATGATGCTGCGAAATATGGGCTGGACTGAAGCGGCAGATCTAATTATTAAAGGTATTGCGGGGGCGATTGAAGCCAAAACAGTGACCTATGATTTTGAACGACTCATGCAAGGTGCAAAACTCTTGCGTTGTTCGGAGTTTGGACAAGCCATCATTGAGCATATGGACTAACTTTATTTGCCAATCTAGGTGTAAAAAAGCTAGATGCATAAAAGGCTAGGTAAAAAGGATTGAATCATTCAGTCCTTCTTTAGGACTAAACATTAAAAACACAGAATCATAGCTTCTCAATACCATTCAAAAAACAGCAATCAAAAGATGACTTCACGCAATCAATCAGATGGTCTGGCATGCTTGTCATGTTACTAAAAGTTTAAAACCGCACTATTCGAGTGAACTTAGGTAATGCAGAAAATAGAGGGGGATTGATTTCAAATTAATTATTCTCCAGAAATTTTACAATGACGTAATTCGAAACATTTATCGGGTTGGTTCCATGAAAATTAGCGGTACATTGGTTGTTGTCCTTTAGTAGATGTACATCTAGTAACAGTACATTGTGACACTTATGATGATAAGGAGAAATGAAATGTCTCGTAAACAGCATCAACAAAACCAACAAACTGATCAACAGCAGCAAAATGATCAGCAACAGCAACAGCAACAAGACCAAAAGAAACAGAAACAACAGCCGCATCAACGAAATCAGCGTCAACAACATCATTAGTAGGCTAAAGACTTTGTGAATCAAAGTTCATTTGGCCGAATGGTTTTTAATTGATCGAAATTTAAGTTTTATACGTAGACGAGAAGGAGATGAATTTGTCTAAGAAAACCAAATCACTTAAAAAGGAAATTAAAGCGAGGTTGAACAAAATTTCAAAGCATAATTCTGCTCTGAAAAAATTAAAGAAAAAGCTAAAAAAAGCTTAGCCCATTCACTCTTTATCAAAATGAAAAGACCTATTTATATAGGTCTTTTCTTTGTATGCATGATTTTTGTATGTATGACTTTTGTATGTGTAATTGATGATGCAGTTGAATGTCATATGATTTGCCTAGACGAGATTTTTGCTCAATTTTGCTGTGCGAGTGAACCAAAAGAGTTGCATTGTTCCAATGCAGAGTACGCATGCGGCCAAAATAAATTGCTGTGAATAATCAACACCGATTCGCTGTAAAAAACTAAAGCTTAAACCACCGATCAATTGAATAGATGCAAAGCACAGGGTTGCAATACTCCAGAGCTTTTTATAGGCGCTACCATAGATTTGCAGAATGGTATAAGAGGTGAGAAAAACCACTGCCGGATTGAGCAAACCTGTAGCAAAAGAAGAAAAAAAAGTAAAAAGTGGATGGATATTAATGATCGCTATAAAAATCGCGAAGACATAGCAGCTATATAAAATTTTAAGAGCGCTGATATTTCCCAGTTTTTGTGCTAGGCAGTAAGCAGCAAATGCCCCTAAAGCACTCCCCAGACCATATAAAATCCAATTGAAATTGATCCCGATCGGGCTTAGGTGTAGGGTGTGAGTTAAATAGTCAATCCAAAATAATGAATGGGGCACGTAAGCAAAAGCACTGGTGCTATACACGATTAAGAGACAATAGAAAATTCCATCAACTTTATGTTCTGCAGCTGGAATCGCGGTGAGTGTTGTGAGCTGTGATTTAAAACTCTTCAAAAGCACGCTGAGTAAAATACAAATCAGGGCTGAAAAAGAAAACAAAATCAACCAAGCCCACTTTGTCGACATTTGTTGGATGTAAGGCAAAAATAGCGTTGCCATTAAGACCCCCAAGCCAATACCACTAAAACCAATAAAGTTGATTTTAAAGCGGTCTTGAAGCTGTGAACATTGGGCCACGACACTTGGGGAGAGGATCATCAATAATCCACCACTAATCCCTGAAATTACGCGCCAAGTGCTGTACCAAATTTCTGAAAAACCTGAAAATGCACAACTGAGTAAACTGAGTGTCCCTGCAATAGCCGCGAGTTGGATATAGCTCACCATACTTTTATTTTGGGGTAATTTCATGGCCCAAAATGCACCGATTAAGTAGCCGAGCAAATTGGCACTGCCTAAGATGCTAGCAAAACTTGGGCTCCAACCAAATGCTTCACGGGTTGAAGGGAGTAGTGCGGTATAGGAAAAACGTAAGATCCCGATGCCTAGGCACATGCTTAGACAGAGAAATAGGCTCAGTTTAATTTTGTTTGAGAACATCCTGTACTCATGTATTTTTATGATTGGTTAAAAAATAACATGAATAGGCTATAGAAAAATCAACAGATCTTAAAGTTTTGACTAAGGTCTAAGCTAAAAATTAATTCTTAAAAATTTAACTATTCAAAAAGATAGCTGTGGTGTGAGTACAGTATAGAAATCAAATTTAAGGATACAGTAATAAAAAAACCGTACAGCACGTACGGTTTTTTTATTTTTAAAGCACTTATGAATTAACGCATTTTCGCCAAGAAACGACCTAAACGAGTCAGTGCTTCACGTAGTTCATTTTCAGCAGGCAAGAACACCACACGGAAGTGATCAGGTGTTGGCCAGTTAAAGCCCGTACCTTGAACCAAAAGTACTTTTTCAGCACGGAGGAAATCCAACATGAATTTCTCATCGTCTTGAATTGGGTAAATTTCAGGGTCCAGTTTAGGGAAGCAGTACATAGCACCCTCTGGTTTAACACAAGACACACCCGGAATATCATTCAACATTTCCCAAGCAATGTTGCGTTGTTCATATAAACGACCGCCAGGACGGATGAGATCATTAATTGATTGATAACCACCTAGTGCTGTTTGAATCGCATATTGCGCTTGGTGGTTGGCACACAGACGCATCGACGCGAGCATGTCTAAACCTTCAATGTAGTCTAGCGCGCGTGATTTATCGCCTGTAATTGCCATCCAGCCTGAACGGTAACCTGCAATTCGATATGCTTTAGATAAGCCATTGAAAGAAATACACAGCTGATCACCCGCCAATGAAGCAACAGAAACATGCTCAATACCGTCATAAACGATCTTGTCGTAAATTTCGTCAGCAAATAAAATTAAGTCGTATTTCTTCGCAAGAGCCACAATTTGCTCGAGCACATGACGTGGGTAAACTGCACCTGTTGGGTTGTTCGGGTTAATCACCACGATACCGCGAGTATTCGGAGTGATTTTACTTTCCATGTCGGCAATATCTGGATACCAGAAATTTTCTTCATCACATTTATAGTGAATAGCAGTACCGCCAGAAAGGTTAACTGCCGCTGTCCAAAGCGGATAATCCGGCATAGGCACTAGCATTTCATCGCCATCGTCGAGCAAGCCTTGCATTGCCATCACAATCAGTTCAGATACGCCATTTCCGACATACACGTCATTGACGTGCATGTTTAAGATGCCTTTTTGTTGATAATACTGACAAATCGCTTTACGCGCAGGGAAGATGCCTTTTGAGTCGGTATAACCAATTGCATTAGGCAGGTTGAGTGCCACGTCGTTAATAATTTCTTGAGGTGCTTCAAAACCAAAAGGAGCAGGGTTACCAATATTTAATTTAATAATTTTATGGCCAGCCTCTTCCATCTCATTGGCCGCTCGTAACACAGGTCCGCGAATGTCGTAGCAAACATGCTCGAGCTTAGACGATTTCTTAATTTCGCGGGGGGTGTTAAACGTATTCGGCATTTTTATATTCTCGGAAAGAGTGGAGGTCACTTTTGCATAACGGTATAAATAGCTTTTAAATGTCTCGGTCGTTACTAAATCGAGATGATGTTCGTCTCTGAGTAAAGCAACTATTTTTTCATGCGTAAACCCTGCCTGTTGATATTGTTTGATCACGGGCAGCAGATTTTTAAAAATTACGCTCTTTTTCTGCGACATTTTTTAATCCTGAGCAAGAGTAGCGCTAAGATTATCACTAAAGGTGCTCACAAAAAAGCATTTAATTTTGTATTTTGCTCACCACGATTTTATATTTGCTTACTTTTTGCTTTTTGGGTTATTATATAGATTTTGTAAATTGTTGAATAAAGACTAGAAATTTAAGATTGAATGACGTAAATATAGGATTATCCTATTTTAAATACCACGATATAAAGGGACGTCATCATGGGAAAACTCAATAAAACAGAAAGAGAATGGCAAAGAGAATTGTCGCCAGAAGAGTTTCGCATAACGCGTCAGAAAGGCACGGAGCAAGCTTTCACTGGAAAATATTGGAATACGAAACAAGCTGGCACGTATGTATGTCGATGTTGCGGGGAGCCGCTTTTTTCTTCTGAAACAAAATATGATAGCGGTTGTGGTTGGCCAAGCTTTTATAAGCCGATTGAACCTGCTGCAGTAGAAGAAAATGTAGATACGACACACGGTATGGTCAGAACAGAAATTGTTTGTCATCATTGTGACGCACATTTAGGGCATGTTTTTACTGATGGCCCACAGCCGACTGGATTACGTTATTGTATTAATTCGGCATCCTTAGAATTAGAAACAAAAGAAAAAAATGATGAGGAAACTTATCCATGACCACCATTCACCAGTTTGAAGCAGAATTACTGGACGGAAGTAATAAATCCTTTGCAGATTATGAAGGCAAGGTTTTATTAATTGTAAATACCGCTAGTAAATGTGGGTTTACTCCTCAATTTGCTGGTTTGGAGAAAATTTACGAACAGTATAAAGATCAAGGTTTGGAGGTTTTAGGCTTTCCATGCAACCAATTTGGTGGACAAGATCCGGGTTCAAATGATCAAATTGGCGCATTTTGTCAAAAAAACTATGGCGTATCTTTTCCAATGTTTGCCAAAGTGAATGTAAAAGGCCCAGAAGCGCATGTGATTTTCCGTTATTTAACCAATAACTCGAAAGGCGTATTGGGAAATGGCATTAAGTGGAATTTTACGAAGTTTTTAATTGGAAAAAATGGTCAGGTCTTAAACCGCTATGCACCCACGACCAAGCCTGAAACATTGAATGAAGATATTGAAAAAGCTTTGGCTCAGTCAAAATGAAGTGAATCATTGGCCGAACTGAGGTTGATATAAAGGCGCGGAAGCGTCTTTATTTTTGGCTGTTTTATACTGAAGTGTCTTTATTTGAAGGTCATAACATTGTTTAAGCAGATGGTTAAACGTCGAATTTGTGTTTTAACGTTTTTTTTACTCGTATGTGTGGGGTTAGCTTGGGCAGATAGCACTCCAAGTGCATCTGAACCTACAAAAATGTCTGTTGTTGCCAGCAATCTAGACCGTACTACAGATGCTCGGGTCAACGCATTATTGCAATTGTTAAAAACACCTATAGAAGAATACCAACCTACGCGTGTTGCCGATGTAATTGATCCACATGTCAAACCGAAAATGTATGAAGTCTCTTGGGTAAATGCACCACAATATGTGCTGTCTGCGTCTGAAATGAAAACATATAAGCATCCTGTCAAACTACAGCTCACCGTGATTGCTGCAACAGGCTATATTGGTAGCTCAAAACTCATCGCAAGTTCAGGCTCTAAAAGCTTTGATCAAAAAGTACAAAAATCCCTATTGGTTGCGCGACTTGAACCCATTCCGATGGTCGATAAAAATCTCAGTTATACCGTTGAACATGAATTTGCTATTCATCCACCTCAATAAGCCTGTAGTAGAAGGCATATGTTAATCATTGTCTTAAGCTCCGAGAATGATTTGTCATTGTTTGGGTTTTCATCTGATAGATGAAGCTTGAAAATTGGTTTCATGAGTGGAAATTAAATTACTTAATCCTTGTGTATTTGATGAATGAAATCGCTCTTCGGCAATCAGGTGGGTGTAATTCATTAAGTTGAGCTTAATAAAAAATTACAATTAAAAAATAAAAAGTAATAAATAAAAAGCATCGTAAAAGATGAAATGAAAGAATAAATGCTAATCATTATCATTTATTATGTGTGCGTATTTTCTAGGATTACTCTCCCAATGTTAAAAATGAAGCAGCTCTGTGTGATGATGGCGTGTGCTACACAAGGGTTCACATATGTTTATGCGAATGAAATCGCTGAAACGGAACATCCCGCTGCCAATATCGATAGTACTGAAGTTCAAACGCTAGAAGCCATTAATGTGGTCGTGAGTGCGGATGCTTCTGCAAATGGCTTGATGAAGCCTTATACAGGGGGGCAAGTCGCGACAGGTGGTAAAGTGGGCATTTTCGGTAATCAGAAAAATTTAGAAACACCATTTAATATCACTAGTTATACCCAGCAATATATTCAAGACCGCCAAGCGAAAAGCGTTGGGGATGTGCTACAAGCAGATGCTGGTGTGCGTACCGCCAAAGGTTATGGGAACTTTCAAGAAGCCTATTTTATTCGTGGTTTTGCACTGGCATCAGATGATACGGCATATAACGGCTTGTATGGCATATTGCCGCGCCAATATATTCCAACAGAACTGTTTGAGCGGGTAGAAGTCTTCAAAGGTGCTTCGGCATTTTTAAATGGTGCAATCCCGGGAGGAACAGGAATTGGTGGTTCAATTAACTTGCTTCCGAAACGAGCCAGTAATGATCCCTTAACACGTGTGACGGTGGGGACAAACTTCAATGGTGCCTATGTGGCATCGGATGTATCACGTCGCTTTGGGACAGATGATCAATTTGGAGTGCGGGTCAATACCGCTTACCATGATGGTGGAACCGAGATTGACCAAGAAAAGAAAACACTTGGATTGGCTTTGATTGCTGCGGACTACAAAGGGGAGCGTCTCCGCCTATCTGGTGATTTGGGGTATAACAATAACCGCCTTGCAGAAAATCGACCGAGTTTACGTTTAACCAATGCGGTTACACAGCTTCCGAGTGCAGCCCAATATGCTAATTATCATGGTCAAGCGTGGACTTATTCAAACGAAGAAGATTTATTCGGAAGTGTACGTGCAGAATATGACATAACCGATGCAACGACAGCCTATGCAGCATATGGTTTTCGAACATCAGAAGAAGCCGGTGTTTACTCAAGCCAGCAATTAAGTGATACCGCAGCAGGAACAGCAAAACTTTCTGCATCGATGATTCCACGTAAAGATCGCAATCATTCAGCAGAACTGGGTGTGAAAACTAAATTTGAAACAGGTGCTTTAAAACATCAAGTGGTCGCTTCTGGTTCTTTATATCGTGCAGATAAACGCTATAGCTATGGATATGCCACCAGTTTGAATGATAATTTTTATGATCCGATTTACACCGAAGATTCAAACATTGACAAATGGTTGGGGGGAGAAGGGACTTATCCAAAAGCGGGTGTCAGTACGTTGAAAAGTTTTGCCTTGGGCGACAATATTTCGATGTTAGATGATCGTTTAACGCTCATGCTGGGTGCGCGTTATCAGGAAGTTGATCAAGACGTATATTCTTACGGAACCTATAAATACAATATTAATAAAAATCAGCTCACACCAGTATTGGGCGTGAGTTATAAATTAACGCCTGAATGGTCTATGTATGCCAATTACATCGAAGCTTTGGTTCAAGGCGAAGCGATTTTGGATAGCGAAGGCAACAACTTTATTGCCGATCCATTTGTGTCGAAACAAAAAGAACTGGGCGTGAAATATGAAAATGGCTTGATTGGTGGAACATTGAATTATTTCTATACAGATCGCCAAAAAGCCTCAGTGAATAGCTCGGGGACTGCACAAATCAGTCAAGCGACGAATATTCACCAAGGGCTTGAATTTAATGCCTATGGTCAATTAACAGATTCAATCAAGATATTGGGCGGTGCAACTTGGATTGATACCGAGCAAAAAGACACATACCAAGGTTTATTTGATGGACATCGTGTGATCAGTGTGCCGGAGTTCCAAGCCAATGTCGAAGCGGATTGGAAACTACCGATTGAACAAGATGTTAGTGTAAATGGGCGCGTTGTATATACGGGTTCAACTTATGCAAACAATGCCAACACATTGAAACTTAAAGATTGGACACGTATAGATTTGGGTGCAAACTATAAAACGCAAATCAAGAATGTACCCACCAGTTTGAATTTTAGTGTGACTAATGTTTTAGATAAAGACTATTGGGCCTCTGCATCGGTGAACGACTATACGTATTTGTCACTGAGCGAACCTCGAACATTTAAATTGAGTGCTACATTTGATTTCTAATATTTTTCAATGATTTCTTAATAATTGTTTCTAAGTGAATACCCTTAAATGATTTTCTCTGAATGATGGTTAAGAAATGACTCAAATAAAAATGCCCCAAATCTGGGGCATTTTTTGTTTTAAGCAAAACGCTTTAAATCAATTAAAGTACTGCTTTTAAGCGACGAATGACTTCTTCACATTGGGCAATATCAGCAACAAGGGCTAACCGGACATGGTTTTCACCCGGATTACCTTGTGCAGTATCACGCGATAAATAACGGCCTGGAAGCACTTTAACGTGTGCTTTTTCCATGAGCATTTTGGCAAAGCTTTCATCATTATCCACTTTTAACCAGTAGTAGAACCCTGCATCAGGTTTTTGTAATGGTAGTAGGTGACCCAGTTCGCGTTGGAATAATTCAAATTTTGCACGGTACTGGACGCGGTTTTCTTCGACGTGTGCTTCGTCATCCCAAGCTGCAATTGAAGCTAACTGGTGTTGAACAGGCATCGCAGCGCCATGATAAGTACGGTATTGTAAATAAGGTTTTAAAAGCGCAGCATCACCTGCAACAAAGCCAGAACGCATACCCGGTAAGTTTGAACGCTTAGACAGTGAGTGGAATACCACGCAGTTCTTATAATCATCACGGCCCATTTCAGCACAGACTTCAAGCAGACCAACAGGTGCTTCATCAAACCAAAGCTCTGAGTAGCATTCATCAGATGCAATCACAAAATTATATTGGTCAGACAGTGCAATCAGTTTTTTAAACTGTTCTTTAGAAAGTACCGCACCTGTAGGATTACCCGGTGTGCAGACAAACAGTAAAGCGGTTTTTTCCCAAACTTCAGCTGGCACAGCGTTAAAGTCGCCAAGGTAGTTATTTTCTTCTGTACAGTTAATGAAGTAAGGTTCTGCACCCGCAAGTAAAGTTGCGCCTTCATAGATTTGGTAGAATGGATTTGGCATCACCACATATGGGGCATCTTCACGTTTAATCAAAGCTTGTACAAACGAGAAGATCGCTTCACGTGTACCAGACACAGGCAATACGTTGGTGTCTGCACTGATGCTATTGAGTTTAAAGCGACGAGTTAACCAATTTGCAATGCTCGTGCGAAGCTCAGGTAAACCCTTGCTGTTTGGGTAAGTAGATAAGTGTTGAAAATTATCAATAATGGCCTGTTTCACAAACTCCGGTGCAGGATGCTTTGGCTCACCAATCGATAGGGGAATCAAAGGCAAATCTGCGGGTTTCACATCCTGAAATAGCTTATTTAGCTTTTCAAATGGATAAGGGTGCAATAATGACAAACTGGAGTTCATGGAATGGATACCGATAATTTAAGTTAATGATGACTACAAACCTGATTCGATGCTTCATCGAGTGCTGACTTTAACTGTGCAGCAAACGTTTCCGCTTCTGAATCACTCATAGGTGAGCCATCTTTTTTAGTGACATAGAAAATATCTTCAGCACGTTCACCGAGCGTTGCAATTTTCGCAGAGTGAATATCTAGACCTTGCATCATAAATAAACCACCAACTTTAGCAAGTAAGCCCGGATGGTCAAGTGTCGCAATTTCAACCATATTTTGTTGAAGTGCTTCATTGAAAGAAATACTCACGGTATTTTCAATATCAAAATGACGCAGTTGACGTGGGATACGACGTTGCATCAGGCCTGGATACTTATCAGATTGGCTTAAGGCTTTTTTGAGCGCTTCAATAACAGTTTGCTCACGTTCAGGATCTGTTAATAAGGTGCCAAAACGGTCAAGTACAACATAAGTGTCCAAACTAAATGCAGTGGATGCAGTGATAATTCGAGCATCCTGAACATCTAGATTCATTCTGTCCAAAATAGCCACTGTGGTCGCAAACAAGTTAGGTTGATCTTGAGTGTAAATAAAGATCTGTACCGCATCTTGTGCAAATTTGCGATGTGCTCGCATCATCACCAATGGTTCTGCATTATTGCCATGTTTTAAAATGGCGCGCGTATGCCATGCGATTTCATCGGCAGATTCTTTCAGGAAATATTCATCACCGAGTTCTTGCCAAACGGTTTCTACATCGTAGAGCGCAAAATCGTTGACTAACAGTTCACTGGCCGCAAATTTGGTATCTTCAATCAGCATTGGATAGTCTACTGGACGACCCAAACCTGAACGAATCACATCACGCGCTTGTGTATATAGTTGACGCATAAGTGATGCACGCCATGTATTCCAAAGCGTCGGATTGGTTGCGTTAATATCTGCAACCGTCAAGGTGTAGAGATAGTCGAGATGCTCCATATCGCCCATTTTCTCAGCAAATTCTTTCACCACATCTGGATCGGAAATGTCTTTTTTCTGAGAAGTGACAGACATCAATAGATGGTTTTGAATCAACCATGCGACAAGGTTGCATTCACGTTCAGTAAACCCATGGGTACGGCAGAAATCAATTGCATCCGCTGCACCAAGTTCACTATGGTCACCACCTCGGCCTTTGGCGATATCATGGAAAATTGCCGCTAAATAAACAATGTCACGGCGCGCCAGTCGTTGGAATACGGAGCTAACGACAGGGAAGTCTTTAGCAAATTCAGGCTCTTTAAAACGGTTTAAATTACGTAGTAATAAGAGGGTGTGGGCATCGACAGTATAAATATGGAACAAGTCGTATTGCATGAGTCCCATGATTTGCCCAAAGGCAGGAATATAGTTGCCGAGCACGCCATAACGTTTCATCGCCACCATGGTGTCGTATAAGCGGTAGGGTGAGCGAATGATCGCCATAAATAAGGCTTGATGTGCAGGATTGTCACGGAAGTTTTGATCAATACGTTTTGCCGCAAGAGACAATAGACGTAAAGTTCGGGCACGAATTCCTTCAATTTCTGGACGATTCGCCAAGAGGTAGAAAATTTCTAAAATAGCACTTGGATTTTCAGAGAAAATTTTATGATGCTGCACCGCCAATTTGCCATCAACTAATTTGAAATTGGTATTGATCTCTTCAATCTTACGTTCATAGTCAGGCAAGCGTGGCGTGATGACCGATTCATTGAAATAAGCCAAGAGCATTTCATTTAACGTCGTCACTTGCTGAGCGCTACGGTAGTAACGTTTCATGAACTGTTCGATTGGATAATTCGGTGATTTACCTTCTTCACGTTGATAGCCAAATTTAGCGGCAATGTCACGTTGATAATCAAACAATAATCGGTTTTCGTCGCGCTTGGTTAAGCGATGTAAATGATGACGAATTTCCCAAAGAAAGCTTTCTGTTTCTTCAAGAACGCCAAGTTCAAACTCTGAAATAAAACCCAAATGTACAAGGTCATAGATGCGATTGACACGGAAATGACGCTTAGCAATCCAGCCGATTTGGTTGATATCACGGATACCACCGGGCGCATTTTTAATATCGGGTTCTAAGTTGCTTTCGGTATTGTTGTGTTGAGCATATCGTTTGGCTTGCTCTTGCATTTTTGCATCATAGAAGGTTTTATCCGTCCATGTCTGTGACACGATACGGCGTGGCCATTTGGCTAGGTGTTCATTGCCCACAATCAAACGTGCTTCGATCAGCGCTGTTGCTACAGTTAAATCATTGGTGGCTTGAGCGACACAATCATTAATAGTACGCACACTGATGCCCGGCTTGAAATTACCAACATCCCAAAGTGTTGAAATAAAGCTAGAGATGAGTTTTTCTTGTTCTGGGCTGATTTCATCTTCAGACAAAATCATGATATCGACGTCGGAGTATGGCAGCATTTCACGGCGACCATAGCCACCTACAGCAAACAAACCGAGATCGGTTTGGTCGAGTTCAGCATGTGTCCATAAGAACTTTAAGGCTTCATCGATTAGATTCGAACGAGCCAAAATCACATCACGAATCGACTGTCCATTTTCAAAACATTCCTGTAGCTGATTTTCAACATCTGAGCGCCATTGGTTAATCGCCTGAATGTCGTGGTTACTTTTAATGTAATTCAGCAGAGGAAGCGTATTGATCATGAACAGTGGTCCGTTAAGGTGTTACAAACTTAGTTTTGTTGAACACTGACTTGTTGTGCAGCATGTTGAGCAAGTTCACGCGCGTGATCTGTGGTTTCAGCACGTGCTGTTGCTACGCCCATACGGCGACGTTTAAAGCCTTCTGGTTTACCAAAGAGGCGTAAATCGGTGTCTGGATTAGCCAAAGCAAGATTTAAGCCAGTAAATGATAAATTGGTATCATCCACGCCTGCATAGATGACTGCGCTCGCAGCAGTACTGTGTCGAGCAGTATTCACAGGCAGACCAAGAATGGCACGTGCATGCAGTTCGAATTCGCTTTGGAATTGCGATGCAAGCGTGACAAGGCCTGTATCGTGTGGACGAGGTGATACCTCACTAAACCATACTTTATCGCCTTTGACAAACAGTTCCACCCCAAAAATGCCACATCCACCTAATGCAATGGTTACTTTATTGGCAATACGCTTGGCTTCCTCTAATGCAAGAGCAGTCATGAGTTGTGGCTGCCAACTTTCTACATAGTCGCCAGCATCTTGGCGGTGGCCAATCGGGTCGCAAAATGATGTTTCAATTTCACCTGTTTCTGCATTTTTAGCTCGAACAGTCAGCAAGGTGATTTCAAAGTCAAAGTCAATTTGTGATTCCACGATCACAGTACCTTGATTTACACGTCCACCTGTTTGTGCATATTCCCATGCGGCATCGACTTCATCAAAGCTTTTTACACGTGACTGTCCTTTACCCGAAGACGACATGACAGGCTTAACAAAGTTTGGATAACCAATGTCATCGCATGCAGCACGGAACGCTTCAAGGGTATTGGCAAAGCGGTAGGCTGAAGTCGGTAGTCCAAGCTCTTCGGCAGCTAGACGGCGAATCCCTTCACGGTTCATCGTCAGGTTGACAGCTTTTGCAGAAGGAATGACAGTGGCAATATTTTGTTCTTCAATCTCGACCAAAACTTGAGTCGCAATGGCTTCAATTTCAGGGACAATCAAATGAGGCTTAACTTGAGCAATTAAGGCTTTAAGTGCCTCAGGATCTGCCATATTTAAAGTATGAGAAAAATGTGCAACTTGCATGGCAGGAGCATGGTCATAACGATCGGCAGCATGAACTTCTACACCCAAACGTTGCAATGAAATCACAACTTCTTTACCGAGTTCACCAGAACCTAACAGTAAGACTTTATACGCTGAAGACTGAAGTGGAGTACCAATAGTGACGCTCATGTAAATCATCCATGCTTGATTTTATGGGAATTTAAGCATAGCAGAACTTGTTCGAGAGATAAGCGAGTGTTCACATAAATAAATGATATTGTCCAACAATTTTTTTTATATCTTTATGGGTAAGCGTTCGTGTAATTATTTATTTGTGGAAAATATTAAAAAATCATATTTAGTTGTTTTTATTTAAATTCACTTTAAATATGCCTGCATTTTTTACAGATGCAGGGAATGGCTCAATATCCAAATTTGCACATTGAAGCGCACAAAGCTGTATAGATGTTTGGCGGAAATTGGGCTAGTACAGCAATCCGAGCAGTGGTGCGACACATATGCATAAAATCAATATTAAGCCAATTAAAATGGCAGTGAAATAGAGTGCGTCTGCAACTACCGATAGAATGTGAAATGATGAATTGAGCCATGAACTGAGGCTAAAAATGCACAATAGAAAAATCAATAAAAAACCCGCCAGCTGCAGAAAATTGCTGAACAGGCGGGGCATCGATATGTGTGAAAACATCAGGCGGCGTGGATGTAAGTGCAGAATCTGCTGTGTGTAGTTATATAAGCCCACAATCGTCTTTTGCTGATTTTTCTCTATATAAATGGCGCTGATCTGATCTGCAGGTTGGTAATGTACAGCGCAGAAATTACCACTGAACAGCTGGCTTTGAATGAAGCATTGAAAATATGTACTTTCGATGGGTTTTTGCAGTCCCCAACTCAATTCAGATGGTTGTCTAGAATGAATATAAATTTTGCCTTGAATACAATGGTACTTTGCCATCTATGGGGTTTCGCTAGATTTTTATGTTATGCGTTGACTATCTCATAAATATTGCTAATTAAAAGGCACAGGCTGAAGAAGCTTGTGCTTGAGGTTTTTATTTGGATTGTCGCTGACTCAGCTTTAGAGATGAAAAGGTATATAGGTATAGACTAAGCCGTAAGTCAGTGCCGCAGTCAGTGTAGCAGGGACAATTTTTTTAAACTTGAAATACAAGCCTGCAAGCACAGCAAATCCAACTAACATGGCAAAGCTTTTATTTGGAGTTTCAAGCAGCGGCGGTAAGGTTGCAACCACCAACATTGAACTAATTGCGGCAATACCAATCGAGCCCAAAGCGATTTTGAGCCATAAAGAACCACGCTGCTGTGAACCTTGCTGAAATTTCTGAATTACAAAAAATGGCCCAAACCGTGATGCAAAATTCGCAATCCCGACCAAGATCCCGACCAGGATAATTTCTAGATTCATGATGCTTCACCCATATGTTCAGGATCAGGTTTTTTTAAGACATAATGTTTGAATAAACCGGCAAAAATACCAGAAGAAATACCGATAAAAATCGCAGCAGACAAGTCGATAAAGTAGCAGGCAATCGCAGAAACAATAATTGTAACCGTGACCACAAATGTATGTTTTTTCTCAAATGCGGCAAGTAAAAAGCTTAAAAACAATGCAGGCAGCAGGAAGTCGAGTGCGGCTTGTAAAAATTGTGGAAGGTTGCTGACTTGATCGGCAAATAAACCGCCTAAAAATGAGCCTGTTGCCCATGACAGCCAACTAAATAAGCTGAGTCCTAACATCCAAGATTCTGACCATTCTTGACGACGTTGCGACAGTTTAATCATACCTGATGCAAAAACTTCGTCGGTTAAACCCCAAGCCCAAACTGCCGTTTTCTTTAAATTGAGTCGGTCTTGAATCAGGTTTTGTAAAGCAGGACCGTAGAGCAAATGGCGTATATCGAGAGCAATCACAGTGAGTGCAGTCATCCAAATGGATGTTCCACTTCCCAGTAAAGCAACGACGAGAAACTGACTGGCACCTGCATACATAGAGCAAGATAAAAATAAGGCTTCCCACGCAGTGAAACCAAATTGAGTCGCAGAAACCCCAAATGCAAAAGAAACAGGAAGATAGGTAAAGATAATGGCTTGACTATCTTTAGCACCTTGCCAAAAACCCGCAGGCTGAACTGTAGGAAGTTTGTGCTCAGACACGACACACCTTTGAAAGAGTTGAACAACAGGTCAAATGATGATTGAGTATTGTACGCGAATTCACTAGCATAGTGCCGAATATGTTTGCTGAAATGAGCTGGATATGCAGAGGTTAAAGATGCGTGGGATACTGATTGTTTCATTATTGAGCAGCACGGTGTTGTTGCAGGCCTGTGGTAATGATGGAGCTGAACAAGCTCAAGTCGAAATTAAAGCAGCACCCAAATTAACCAATGATGCAACGGAGTATGCTGCCAAAGCTTGGGCGTTTATCAATGAAGCGGATCCGATTGTTTATGCAAAACAAGTCGATCAGATGGAAGAGAAAGTTCGTGTTCCAGCACGTAAATTGAGTACCGAATGGCGTATCAATGTCAAAATGACCGATTCTGTGACTGAAGGTAAATATGCACTGTGTCGTAAGGCTTTGACAAGTTTGGAAATTTGGGCACGTGAAAGTATTGATCAGAGTTCGACTGTTGCACAAAAGCAAGCAGATTATGAGCGTGATAAAAATCAATGCAAAGGTGCGATTGAAAACCCTGAACTCGGAAATACCGATCCGAAAAAAGTAGGCATTTAACCCGATCAAAGCAGTGAAGTTTCACTGCTTTTTTTTGGGAAAATATCAAAAAACAAGAATAAATCTATAATAGATGATTGATAATTTCTCCTAAAAGTATCGCTATTTCATATAAAAAATAAATCAGACTGCTGTCTTTGCGTTGAGCTTAGTTTCAAATTTGCATGTTTATTTTTTGAATTTAAATAGATAAAGCATTGATAATGAATTGTAAAAATATCTTTTGAGAAGAATTTATTGTTAAAAACTCCCCATTTTAGAACGCTAGTCGTCTGTCCTTCTCTTTAATTAATATCTTTAAAATATTAATAATACGAAGTATAGATAATGTGATAAAAAATTAAAATTATCAGTATTTGATAAAATATGTAAAAATAACTGCGTAAAAGATGAAGTATGTAAATTAAATTAAAGACGTTGAATAGGTGATTAAGATGAAAAAAACATTAATGATGTTATCGGTTTTGGCTGTTTTGACTACAGCAGTCAATGTACAAGCAGCGACTGAAGATAAATCAGAAGCATCAACTCAAGAAGTTGCAGCATGTACAAATGGTTTTGACAGTGTAAATGTTTGCCAATTATTGTCTTGATCAAAATTCGATAAAGCGAAGTGCTACAAATAAAAGCAAAATAACTATAAAGAATCATTCTGGTGCAATTAAATGCACTTATTTAAATCACAAATGTCAGACATCATGCACAGGAAGTGCATGAGCAATCTGATGTAACTGCGCTAGATCTAAAATTTCAATTTGTTTAAACGCAACACGAAGCACCTGCATTTTTTCCAACTGCTGAAGCTCCTGATTGACTGATTGTCTTGAGCAATTCATCAGTTGCGCAAGTTGTTCCTGTGAGATGTGTATGGTGTGTTGCTCAATTTCCAAATGATTTCCATATCCATTTAAAATAAACAGCAGACGCTGTGCGAGACGTTGACTTAAACTTTGCGTTTGTAAGGCAATGAGTTCCATAAAGGCATAGCGAAGTTTTTGACTGGTGAGCTGGGCAATATGAAACCAAAACTCAGGATGTTGTTGTAATAATTGCTGAATTGCTTGAGCCGGTAAGTGTAATAAGGTGGATTTTTTGATACAGATGGCATCGTGAGAGCGTGGTAATTGGTCAACCAAGGATATTTCGCCAAACCACATAATTGGCTCAGCAATGGCGGCAATAGCTTCTTTGCCATGAATATCAATATAGCCTAAGCGAACTGCGCCATCTAAGACTGCATACATACCATTAAAACGCTGTCCTGATAAAAAAACACGTGCGTATTTTTCGAAAGTTAAAGTCAGGGCATGGCGGCAGATAAAGTCTTGGAAGGAAAGATTTAAGCCTGAATACCACACATTTTTATTGAGTTGATGCACATATTGAGCGTCCAGCACAGCATATCCTTATTTTATGGTCCAACTTGTCTATTAGATGACAACTTTATTGATGCATTTTTTATATAGTGAAATGAGTGAATGAACAAGGAGTAAGTTAATGAGCAAACTTGAAAGACTGTTAAGCCAATATGCAGCATATCATTTAGATCGAAAAAATGTGCTGACGCATTTTGTGGGTATTCCGCTTATTGTATTTTCGATTATGTGTCTAACCGCACGAGCAGGGCTAATGATTTCAGGTTTTGAACTGACCCTTGCATTGTTGTTGATTATTGCCAGTGTCATTTATTACCTGAGTTTAGATAAAATTTTCGGTTTGATTATGCTTTTGGTGTTTGCCGTCACATATCCCTTAGCCTTAATGATCGCAAAAATGAGCCTTATGTCATGGTTGATCTGGAGTGTGGGGATCTTTGTTGTGGGTTGGATCATCCAATTTATCGGTCATTATTATGAAAAGAAAAAGCCTGCGTTTATGGATGATGTTATTGGCTTGGCAATAGGGCCTTTATTTGTTCTAGCTGAGTTTGTGTTTCTACTCGGCTTTCGTAAAGAGCTTGAACAACGCATGTTGACAGAAGGAAGAAGACAGCGTGCAGAGATGGATGCAAAAGCATTACATATTGCTCACCCATAAATGAGTTGAATAAAAAAGCCGGATAATTCCGGCTTTTTTTGTGCTATGTGTTAATTCTCAACTGTTTAGGATTTCACAGCAGCTTTATGTTGTTCCGCTGCGACCTTTTGTGCAGCGATTTTTGCTTTTGCGTCAGTATTTGCAGCTTTGGCAGCATGGGCTGAAGTTTTAGCTTCTGATTTTGCTTGTGTTGCAAGATGCTGTGCTTGAGCTGCATCATGTTTTGCTAATTTTTGATTATGTTTCACTTTACTCTGAGCCAATTGGCTGGCTTGTTTTGCATCGTGTCGAGCGACTTTTGCATCATGCTGCGCAACTTGTGCTGCATGTGTAGCAGTACGTTCCTGATGTTTTGTATCTTTAGCAATGGAAACACAAGTACCACCTTTATGGTTTGCACCTGTACCACCTGTAAGTGTGGTGCCTTGTGGACATGCAAACGCAGTTGCACTAAGCATTGTAAAGATACCTGCTGTTAGAATTGTGCTGATTTTTTTCATTGCTATTGTTCTATGAAAATAGGCATTAGTGCCTATGAATAAATTTATAGCAGAACGGTAGAGATTTAAGTCGTTGCACTGTGGTGACTCGGCAACCAAATCATGTATTCGTGTCGATATAATTTTGTTTTTAAGCAGGTTTTAAGTTTTTAAATATGCTTATTTTTTGGCTTGGGCTTTTGCCTGAAATTAAAAAGCCAGCAAATTGCTGGCTTTTTATGGGTGCTCTTATACGTTAAAACGGAAGTGTAAAACATCGCCATCTTGAACGATGTATGTTTTACCTTCTAAACGCCATTTACCTGCTTCTTTAGCGCCAGCTTCACCGTTGTATTGAACGAAGTCGTTGTAGGCAACACATTCAGCACGAATAAAGCCTTTTTCGAAGTCAGTGTGAATCACACCTGCAGCTTGAGGTGCAGTTGCACCAATTTTCACTGTCCAAGCACGAACTTCTTGTACACCAGCTGTAAAGTAAGTTTGAAGGCCAAGTAAGCCATAACCTGCACGAATAACCACGTTTAGACCAGGTTCTTCCATGCCTAAAGCTTCAAGGAATTCAGCTCGGTCTTCATCTTCAAGTAATGAAATTTCTGCTTCGATTTGGTTGCAAAGTGGAACCACAATCGCATTTTCTTCAGCAGCTAATTTTTGTACTGCTTCTAAGTGAGGGTTATTTTCGAAACCATCTTCTGCAACGTTGGCAATATACATGGTTGGTTTAAGGGTTAAGAAGCCATAACCACGCACCAATTTACGTTCATCTTCATCAAGGTCAGCTGCACGCGCAGGTTTACCTTCATCCAGTAAAGGTAAGATTTTGTCTAAAACAGCTTTGGTCGCAATCGCTTCTTTATCGCCACCTTTTGCAGATTTTGCTAGACGTGTAATTGCTTTAGAAACAGCTTCTAAGTCAGCAAGTGCAAGTTCAGTGTTGATTGTTGCGATATCGTCAAGTGGATCAATTTTGCCATTTACGTGAATGACATTCTCGTCTTCAAAACAACGTACAACATGTGCAATAGCATCAGTTTCACGAATGTTGGCTAAGAATTGGTTACCAAGGCCTTCACCTTTAGATGCACCAGCAACGAGACCTGCGATATCCACAAATTCCATCGTGGTTGGGACAACACGTTGTGGGTTTACAATTTCAGCAAGTTTATCCATACGTGGGTCAGGTACAGGTACAATCCCAGTATTTGGCTCAATTGTACAGAATGGGAAGTTTTCAGCAGCAATCGCAGCTTTGGTTAATGCGTTGAAAAGCGTTGATTTACCAACGTTCGGCAGGCCGACAATACCACAGTTAAAACCCATGAAATAACTCACAAAGTATTATAAAAAAATTGTGGATGATTTTACATGAAAGCCATAATAAAGTCAGGTGATATGGGCAGGAGAATGTATATCTTATTGAATCGCGCAGAGATAGAGATGAATTCACGTCTGAATAATGCTTGAGTTGCACTACAGATGCAGAATAGGTGCAAAAATGACATTGTGTTTCAATAACACAGTGACTAAAGTATCCCTATAAAATTACTGGGTTTTATAAACTACAGTTACAACAAAAACTTGGAGCATTTATGCGAACTCTCTACCAGTTTCCACTCTCACATTTTTGTGAAAAGGCGCGCTGGTTACTCGATCATAAAGAGTTGGATTATGTGGCTCATAATTTAATGCCGGGTGTACATCGTGCATTTGCACAGCTTAAAACAGGGCAAAACAAATTACCGATTTTACGTGATCAAGATCATTGGGTTGCAGATTCAACTCAAATCGCCTTTTACTTGGATGCGACCTACCCCGAACATAGTCTGATCCGTCCAGATGTCAAACTGCGTGAAGACGCTTTAGAAATTAATGAACTCTCCATTGAGTTAGGGCAACATGTGCGCCGTTGGGGGTTGGCACATGTATTAAATGAAAGTGAAGAATCACTTGATATTTTAATTGGTGAAAAGGGCTATTTACGTCAGTTTGAAAAATATTCCAAGCCCATTATAAAGGCACTGGTTTCTAAAGGTTATCAATTAGATACGGATAAGGTTGCGGCTTCACGTGAGCGATTGGACGAAATTGTGGTTGATTTAAATCAACGTCTGATCGAACAAGGTGGGCGTTATTTTGTAGGCGACCGATTAGGTTTGGCTGATATAGCGGTGTGTTCAATGTTGGCGCCGATATTAGAGATTGTCGGAACGCCGTGGGAAAAAGAGCATGGTGAAACTTTGTCAGAAGAGTTTAAAGCTTACAAAGCCTATTTGAGCGATTTGCCTTTAGGTCAATATGTACAACGTATATACCAAACAGAACGGAATGCACGGGTAGATTGGCGTGGTGTATAAGCCCTTTAAATGAAAACTTTGCGTCATGCTACTTTAAAAAAGCGCGCCTAATGGCGCGCTTTTTTTTATAAGACTTTCAATCCTTAAATATAGCTTTGTTGTTGAATATCCATAATATTCAACACTGGACTGATACTATCAGCTTGTAAAGTATTCAGCGGCATAACCGGGTAAAAGATATTTCCTATAGCATCTTTAATACTTGGGATGATGGTGGAGATATCAAAATCACCTTGAGCAGAACCTAAATTTTCCAATAGGTCATTAATATTTGGTATTTGCCCCGTGAGGTTTTCAGTCAATTGGTTGAACTGATCCGAGATAGAACCCAGATCAATTTTTTCAGGAGCAAGATTGCCAAGTAAATCGCCAAGATTTGGAATGGTCAGTTGATCTAGGAACTGAGTCGCTTCACCATTGCTGTCCATCAGAGCAATGACTGGTTTCAATGAATCAATCACTTGATTTAAATCAGTTGAAAGCGTCAGTAAGGATGGATTGTTGACCACATCCAAAATGGTGCTCACGCTATTTAATACATCATAAATCGCTTTGACGGTTTGAGCCTGATCCGTATCGATGACATCGCTTTTTGCCAGTAAATCTAACAGCGGATTAAGTCCTTTGATCACCCCTGAAATGGTCTCAGGGATATTGCCTTGGTTGGCTGATGAAATGGCGGTCACTAGATTGGTCACACTTCCAATCACAGTCGGTAAAGCATGGCTCAACTGTTCCATATCAATAGTTGAGTTATCTTTATTGATTGAGGCTAATAAAGGTAGGAGGGCACTCGTTGCACCTTGTGCAATTTGCCCAAAGTCAATGTTTCCAGAAGACGAGCTCCCAATCATCTGAATAATGGGTTGCGCATATTCTAAAACTTGACTGAGTGTATTGATAATTTGCGTTGAATCCGTTGACCCTGTTGCACTTCCAAGCATAGCGAGCAGTGGTTTGATGGCATTTACAGCGCTGCTGATATTGTCAGGAAGATTGCCTTGATTATTGGTGCTACTCAGTAAACTTTGCAAGCTGTTGACAATGGTAGGTAAGGATTGAACCAACTGATTCATCTCTGTTGAGCCAGCGTTGCCACCTAAGTTTTGTAGGAGTGGTTGCAGAGTTGTCATCAATGTCTTGAGTGCATCCGAATTTGAACCGTTATTGGATGTAAGACTTTGAATCGTGCTAATCACTTGGGGAAGCGATTTAGTCAGTGCGCTAAAATCAAAAGACTTTGTGCCACCTAAATTACCTAATAATCCTGTCAGCGTATCCGTGATGTTGGTTGTAGGTTTAAGCGGGCTAAGTAGGTTGCTGACCGTGCTGCTAATTGTACTGAGCTGTAGGGATGGACTTAGTACAGAACTTAATTTTGAGCTGAGTGAACTCAGTGATTTAATTGCCATGTTTATTCTTCCGTTTTTGTTTTTTTGTATATTTATGAACCGCCGCTATTTTTTAATGTAATTACCAAACCAAGTAAATAAGTGAAAAAAAAGAAATGTGACATAGAGCGCACATTGAAAAATAAAGTAAAAATAAAAAATTGAAAAATATAAATAAAATATCTTTCCCTTTTATCTGAAATTGATTTATTCAGATCAATGGAATGCATCGAGAAGCTTTATTGGTAGGTTGTCTAAAGACGTCATTTAGAATATAAAAACTAAACTTTGATGAAAAAACATTCATTTAATCGTTGAATTAATGCAAATTATTATGTTCATAATGCGTATGAGCTTTATTATTTTTAATAAATCATGCTATACATGAGAAAACTTGCACATAAATGCTGATTTTAAAATTTAAAATAACATTGAAAATGACAACAGGCGTTTGATGAATTGGGATCATCAGCACTGTTTTCAAAAATGGCTGGAGTAGACTGATGGAACTAGACCGTTTTGATAAACAAATTTTAGAAATTTTGACCCATGAAGATGTCAATTTAAATGAACTGTCAGAGCGGGTGAATTTATCGGTCAGTTCAGTTCATCGACGGATCAAACAATTGATTGATCACAATATTATCAGTGGTCTTAAACGTGAAATTAATTATCAAAAATTGGGCTTTAGTTTGCATGTGTTGCTGCAGGTGTCATTAAGCAAACACGATACAGATACCTTTGCTAAATTTTTAGAAGAATTAGAAAGTATTCCAGAAGTCATTAATGCATTTTTAGTGACAGGGCAGTCTGCCGATTTTATTGTAGAAGTCGTTGCACGAGATATGGAAAACTATAGTGAAATTTTACTCAAGCGCATTGGTAAAATTGAACATGTGGTCGCATTACATTCGAGCTTTGTAATTAAACAATATAATGTCTTTAACTGTAATGGTTTGTTAAATAAGGTTTAAATGTAGCTCTCAAAATAGACTCAAACAGTTGAAAGTTTGGTATTAAAAAACGCACCGAAGGGTGCGTTTTATACATCACTCGATTGAATTATAGAGCTTCTAACTCAGCCATCACTTCATCGGTGAATTCAACGTTGGTATATACGTTTTGAACGTCGTCAAGATCTTCAAACATATCAATCATTTTGATGATTTTTTTCGCTTGTTCGATATCTGAAATTAACGCTTTAGTTGAAGGGTTCATGACTACTTCGGCGTTATCAGATTTTAAACCTGCTGCTGCAAGTGCATCTTGAACTTCACCGAAAGTTTCTGGTGTGGTGATAACTAAAATTTCATCTTCGTCCACTTCGATGTCTTCAGCACCTGCTTCTAAAGCGATGTCCATGATTTGATCTTCTAAAGAAACATCTTCAAAAGTAATCTCACCACGTTTGGTAAACATATAAGCCACTGAACCTGCAGTACCTAAATTACCATCAGTTTTCGAGAAGCAATGACGAACGTCAGGAACAGTACGGTTCAAGTTATCCGTCATTGTTTCAATGATGACTGCAACACCACCAACGCCATAACCTTCGTAAGTGACTTCTTTTAGATCAGCATTTTCTTCACCGCCTACACCACGTTGGATTGCACGGTTAATGGTGTCACGTGTCATGTTTGCAACTAATGCTTTTTCAACAACAGCACGTAAACGTGGGTTAGACGCTACATCACCGCCGCCTAAACGTGCAGCTGTCACGATTTCACGGATAAATTTTGTGAATACTTTAGCGCGGCTCGCATCTTGTTTTGCTTTACGATGCTTAGTATTAGCCCACTTGGAATGACCCGCCATGCGAAATATGCTCCTTGTAGATTGGCCTTATGCCTATCAAATTGAGCAAATTCTACCATAATGGCTTTTTTGTGTGAAAGTACTGGATTTCAGGAATTGAGTAGTTGAAAAAAAAATATCCAAATTTGAGAAAATAATGCGAAATGTCTAAACGCCCGTACTGTAATTTTTCTTATGATGAGAATCGGGCTAAAAGGGTGAGCTCTATCTTGATATAACAGGAAGATATAAATGTACAATGCATGGAGCACGTGACATTTATATCTTTAAATACGTAGTTCGTTAAAACGTGAATGGCGCTTAGTCTTTATTTTTAGGTTCTGGGATCACGATGTCTAAACCTACTTTATCTTTATAGAGTTGCTTAATTAAAGCTAAATCGTGATCGAGCTCAGTCGGGTAAATCTTACCGAAAATACCACCTTGTTTGGTTTTTGAATTGGCATACATTAATACAATCGGCACACCTGCTGCTTTAGCAATATACCAAAAGCCTGTACGAATTGGTTTTCGTGTTTCACCACGTACTGCACGGGTCGCTTCTGGAGCAATGACTAAATTAAATTTTTCGCTAGCTTCAAAATGCTCAACCATTTGAGTCACGATGTCTTTATTGGCTTTACGGTCTACAGGAATACCGCCAATCGCTTCAAGAACAGGTTTAAATGGACCTTTAAAGAGTTCTTTTTTAATCAGCGTGTGAATTTTGATGTCGTAAATTTGGCAAAGGGCCAGTGAAAGAACAGCATCCATCATTGAGGTGTGTTCAAAGCCGACGATCACTTGTTTATTTTCTAAAACATCAGGTTCTACGTGGTATTTCCAGCCTGCCAATTTAAATGCAGATTCGCCAATAAACTTTTTCAACATAGTCGGTGGTACGGTGATTTTAAAAAGGTGTAATTTCTGCTTGTTTGGATCATCAGTCAAGAGGATTTAAGTGAGCTTTGATCTGAATTATGCATATATTTCAAATCGGAATAAGAAGGGGGGATTGAAGAATTATACTTTTTAGCAATAAATCGGTTAAATTTTATATAGCAAAGCTATCATCATAGATAAAAATACTCTTAAAAATTTGCTAAATATGGCTAGGCACCGTCAGAAATTCTTATTAGACTTTTGTCGTAGGTTAAAATTTTTAACCTGTTGGTCTTAACTCGTTTTCTAACGGAGAACTCAAGCATGATTTATTTAACTGCTGTGTTATTCGCTGTTGCTATGTTTGCTTTGATTGTTATTTGGTCAATTGTTGAGTTTTATTTGGACTTAAGAAAGCCTGAACAGGTTGAGTCTTAATATTTGTGCTTTTAAAGTGTGAAATATATAGTATTTCTAAATGTCATGAATCAAAAAACATTTGCTTATAATGAATAAAATAATACCTTTTAAGTATAACAAATCGTGACTTTATTTAAGGGTATCTAGAACTTAAGCTTTTAAATTTTTCTTGAATGTATTTCTTTATAACCTACTTCTCGTATTAACCAATCGTAGCTTACTCAAGTTGACTTGAAGTTTTGTACGTATCTATATGTTATCTGCCATATCTTTTAAAGGCTTAGACAAACTTTACTTAGCTTTTAACATTAAAAAACCCCTCACGATTAATGCACGTAAGGGGTTGTTTTATATGGTGGGCCCACACGGACGACTACAAATTTTCATCTTATTGATTATGAAAGTTTATTTATACTGATCAGTGTTGAGGATACAAATTAGGATACATGGTTTTGATTGTTGTTTTTATGACCAGTATTGTTCTGTTTGTATAAAATTCAACCTGTGCGAGCTAGGCATATCTGCTTGTGATATTTGTAATTTTTATAATTTGGGCCTATTAGGCTTACTTGTTGTCCTTATTTAATACAATTCTACTATGAGGGGATTACACCGCCAAAGAGATAGCATCAAAGCAGTTTATTCAGCTTCGTCTGATTGAGTTACTAAAACGTATCGGTGCTGATGCAAGTTACCAAATCGATAGCTGTACGGTCGATAGCCTACAGCTGTTGAAAAAAATTGTTGAAACAGGTGTAGGAAAACTCCGTCTTCATGTTTACCTATTTGACGGCTCATATCACGACTTTAAGATATGAGGTAATATTACTGTCCGCATAACTCTAGCTGCGTAATGAGAGATTATTTTGGCAACGATAGACTTCAATCAAATTCGATCTACACCTAAGAGTAAAAATGATAGCTTTGAATCGCTCGCGATTCAACTTTTTAAAGCACATTGTAAATCACCACAAGGTTCTTCGTTCTTTAGTTTGCGCGGCGATGGCGGTGACGGGGGGGTAGAAGCTTATTACAAAACCCCCACAGGAGATATTCTAGGAATTCAAGCAAAATACTTTTTTAAGCTTGGAAATAGTGAATTTGGCCAGATCAAAAAATCATTAACCACTGCATTAAAAAACCATCCAACATTATCTGAATACTGGATTTACATACCATTTGATCTAACAGGCAAAGCCGCAGAAGGAAAAAGAGGAAAAAGTGAAGTTGAAAAGTTTGAAGAATGGTGCGATGACATCAAAACTCAAAAACCGAATCTTCATATAAAACTGGTTACGGCTGAAGTATCTAGACAGCAGATATTAGAAATAGACAAAAGTGGTGGTTTTGTAGCCTACTGGTTTAACGAAAACACATTAACATCTCAGAAGATACAAAACTGTATTGATTCAGCAGCGGCCTTCGCTGGTCCAAGGTATTGCAGTGATTTAGATATAATTACCGAAGCCCATGATGCTTTAGATTCATTTGGGGAGATTTATGATTTTAAGCAGTGGCTAGTTAATATTTGGAAACCATTAAAACTCAGTTTCAGGACAAAAGCTCAATATTCAGAAAAGGTATTTTCTCAGACACCTGAAAGCGAGAGAGTGCAAGCGATACAGCTACTAAAAGTACTTTTAGATAAAATTTCTAGTAAGCAGAACATTATTGATCAAACAGTTATTTGCTCAACTTTAGATATCATAAGTTCACTTAAGCCGCTCTGTGAAAATGCTGTAAAACAGCAAGAGAAAAAGTTTTTTGCAGAACACGGTGAAGGTAGTGATACGCCTTCATTTAGACAATTCCAGGCTGAATATATGTGTGTATTCCCTGCTGAGAACCTAGATGCCTCAAGGGAATTACTTGCTTCGATAATAGATATTGAAATTTGTCTCATCAGCCCTCTGATTCAGTCCTGCCACGCTCGATCTTTCCTACTAACTGGTCCGGCAGGTGCAGGCAAGACACATTCTATCGTAAGTTTTGCGAAGAGAAGGCTCGACAAAGGCGCTCATACTCTGGTGCTATTTGGGGAAGATTTTGATAACGCGGAACCTTGGGATGTAGTAAGAAGCAAACTAGGCTTTGGAGCCGATGTTGGTCGAGACAAATTACTATCTTGTCTTCAAGCAAGTGCTCAAGCCAATAACTATTGTTTTGTTATTGCTATCGATGCGTTAAACGAAGGAGCAAAGGCAAGAAAGTGGAAAAACAAACTGCCAGAAATAATCCAACAACTAAATGAATATCCTCGTATCAAGATTGTTGTGTCTAGTCGCGATATATATACCAATTTAGTTGTTGATGAACGATTTCCTGGCTATGCATATAGTCATATTGGATTCACTAGGAATTTTCACGATGTCCTCTCCTCATTCTCTCAACGCTACAATGTTGAAAGTGAGATAACACCTATTTTTACAGATGAGTTACGAAACCCATTACTTCTACATTTAGTCTTCAAAACTCACAAGTCGGAGGACTCTTGTTCTCTTGACGTATCGACTAGCGGCTTCTCAACCATTTTTTCTAAACACCTCAAGCAAATCGATGACTCATTGAGAGAGCGATTAGACTACGTTAGTCCTAAAAATATCGTTAGAGCGGTAATGAGTAAATTGTCTGATGTTCTAGCGCATTCAGAAACCCAAACTATAAATTGGGAATATGCCGTAAATACAATTAAACCTATTCTAGGAAATGAGCTAAATCCAGAAAGATTTATTGATGAGTTAGTTAAAGAGCAGCTGCTGATTTTATCATCAACTGGCGATGAAGATTTCCTTATTAGGTTTGGTTATCAGCGGTTTGGAGATATGCTGCGCGCATCTTCAATAGTTCAATCCTATCAAGAAACTGGCAATAGTGATCTATCAATCCTTGCAGAAAAGCTGGCGATTTTAACAGATATTGAGAGAGGTGTCTTAGAAGCTCTTGCAAGCATTCTCCCTGAAGAGATCGATATCGAAATTACTGACAACCGCTTGGGTTTAGACAAGGATTTAGCACATAGTCTTTTTGTGAAGTCGCTAACTTGGCGTTCAAAGCAAAGTGTTACACCTGCCATTGAAGAACATATGTTTGGGGCTTTAAGAACTGGCGGGTTATGGCAGGCTGTTTTTGAAAGCCTATTCCAGCTATCTATAGTTCCAAGTCATTACCTTAACGCAGAAAGTTGGTTCAAAGATTTTCAATGGCGACAAGATTCTCCATCAAGAGATACCTACCTTTCTGTTGCCTTATCAGAGTCATATAATAAGAAAGGTGCAATTTATTTTCTAATTGAGGCATTGGAGAAAATAGATGAAACCAATTGGCCCAAAGAAAGTTATAAATTAGCATCCTCGGCTTTACTTTGGTGTTGTTCCGCTACGGATAGGCGAGTCAGAGATCAAGCAACAAGATGCCTTGGCTTGCTTTTTAAAAAATACCCCGTGATATGCTTGCATGCAGTAAACACGTTTGCTGGGTGTGACGATGACTACATACTTGAAAGCCTTATTCAGGCCATGTATACGTCCTGCTTGCTTTCACCTGAGTCAGCTGAAAAATTTGTACAGCCATTAAATAAATATATTAGATTAAATGGTGGTTCAAATAATATTTTAATTCGCGAGCATTCTCAACTATTGAGACAGGAGCTTGTGAACCTAGGTGTTGAAGAATACAGAATATCAAATCAATATGTAACTCCTTCCATGCCATTAACATGGCCTGTTATAAGTGATGTGCAGACCTTACTTGCACTGGAAAAGTTGCCCTCAAACATGCGCCTATGGGGTGATCAATTAGGTCCTGACTTTTGGCGCTATATAGTTGAACCAAGACTTAGAGCCTTTGATCTACAATCACAAAACATAACTCATGAGAATATTGCCTGCTGGATTATGAGAGAAGCCGAATATATCGGCTATCCCGGATATAGTAATGGATCCCTCAAGCATGATTTGGCAACTCTTTACAAATATGGAAGGGGAAGAGCAAAGCCCGGCTATGCGGAAACCATCGGCAAGAAATGTTATTGGGTTGCTTTTCACCGATTGATAGGTGTGTTGGCTGCCAATTTAGCAACGGCCCAATCTCGTTGGGAGCCACAATTAAGCTCCGATAGATTCTGGTCGTTAGAACTTAGGAAGGTTGATATATCAGACATTAGAGATTTATCACCAAAGAAAAAATACCCTCTTGGAAGCCTAATAATACAAGAGCTCGAGCTGCCAGAAAATAATGTTAACTATTGGTTGAAGACTGATGATTATTTCGTTGCAAACAAGGTACTTATTTTGAGTGATGAAAGCAGTACGGCGTGGATTAACTTGAGTTTTTATTCAGAGGCTCACGCTAAGAAAGATGAGGACGACGTCTCGTTCGACGCTGAAAGCTTTCTTTGTATATCTAGTTATCGCGGCTATTTTGTTGACCCTAACAACACTGAAGCATTCGAACTCGACAATTATAGTAATGACCACTGCTACCGTGTCTACGTAGCGGAGTACCCTAGAAGCCCAGCTTTCAAACAATGTGTCGCTGAACAAGATACGACGATTTCAGATGATCAGCTAATATTCTCTAGCATTCGACTATTAAGAGGTGGGGAGTGGGAGTACGATTACTCAAGTAATGTTGAACAAAGCTCTATTAATATGCCTTGTCCTGATTTAATTGAGAAAATGAACCTTCGCTGGGATCAAGGCAGTGGATGGCTCGATGAGAATCAAGACTTGGCTGCGTTTAGTCATAATATTGATAGAAACTTTTCGTTGTTTATTAGAAAAGACATCTTAGACAGTTACCTATCTAAGTTTGGTAAATCTCTGGTATTTTCTCGTTTTGGTAGAAAACAGTTCAGTCGGGGTTTCGGCGACGATGCAAGATTAATGGAAGTCACTAGTAGGTATATTTACATGCCAAGCGATTGCTCTTTAAAACGCATTAGCGAAGAGGTCGAGTACTTGGGTTTTGAGTTTAGCGAATAAACAGAGTAAAGTTTCTAAGAAATAGCTTTAATGCCACACTACAAAAGGCTTTGCAGAAAAATTCCAGACTCTGGATGTGGAGGTATCAAACGAATAAGAAAATTATAATGGGACATTTGTTGCATAGTTGTTGCAATTCTCGGAACGATTGTTCCAAGAACGGGTCGCAATATGAGAATACGTCGAGTTTATCTAAACTAAGGTCGTTTTAATAGCTGAGTACTGTCCAAGTAATCTAAGAATTTCTGTCCAAATGATGATAAGAGTATCTGTCCAATTTCATAAGAATATGCAGTGAATCACTGACATTATTAATTGTGAGCTGAACTGCTCGTATTTGTAGGATTGCAGTATCTATACGAATATGAAATTTACGCAATTGATGAAGATGTTCAGGTTGATATTACTTGCATTTCAATAATCACAGTTAAGAAATTAGCGTTATAAAATTTGATAAAATTAATTATGAAAAATGAGAAAAATTAAATAGCCAATTGGTTGATATTTAATTTATTGGATATTAATAATTTTTAATTTAAGAAATCCAATAATTTAGGGGTGTTTTTGATTTTTTTAAAATTATATTATATATTGTTGTTGGCTTGTATTTTATTGAATATGAGTGTTAAAGATAAATTTTACTAGTTTTTAATTGGATGTTTGAAAGTATTTTTTTTTAATGGAATATTGTGAGTGCAATATTCCATTAAATTTGGGGGTTTTAATTGATATGGATTGTATGATATTGACTAGTAATCACTCATGGAAGATGGGATGCTTTCAAATAATTTTTGTTTAATTTCATGTTTGTTAATTCGATTTTTTCTTTCTTTTAATAATCTATCAAGCCAGATAAGAAAGGCTTCGTGATTATTATAGCAAGTATTTACATTTAAAAAACCACTCAGCTCTGAGCCATTTTTAATGTTTAATTCAGATATTAATGAATATCCGATATTTTTTGTTTCTTGACATATATAAAGTTCAAAATTCATATCTAATAATACGCTTATGTGAAAATATTATCTTAATTATTCTCTTAAAATTTTGCAGCGTGTCGACATTGCAAGTGTTCAAAAAAAGCACGGAAGACAATAAAAAGGTATTTTTTGATTTTTTAAAGAGTGGTGTTTAAAAAATAAACAAGACTACCGTTACTCACCGGGAAGGATTTAAATTTTTTTTTGTTATGTCATAAATTGTGTGAAAAATAATCAGTGTTACGTCATACTTCGTATAAAATGCAGCCTTTGTTACGTCATAAAGTGGCTGTATTTTGATCGGTGTTACGTCATAAATTTTGAATTTCTGTTTAATTGTTTTTAATTGTTTTATTTTGGAGGCTTTAATTGTTGATTTTTTAATGAACTTTATTCTGTGGTTTATTTATTTTTCTATTCAAATATAATTTATTTTGTAGATTTTTATTTTATTGAATGTTGATTGTTTTGTTGTTTGGTTTTTATGAGTTTAAATTTATGTTAATTTTGTTTATAGTGTTGAGTTGATAGTGTTTGTTTTTTTATTGTGGTTTTATTTGATGTTGTGTGGTTTGATGGTGTTTTGGATTTTTAAGAATTAAACTTCAATTATGCTGTGATTGTTTTTGAGTAATATTTTATTTTTGGATGTTGATTTATTTATATTTGAATAATTATTTTAATTTAAGATGTGAGTTTTTGTGTTGAAAAAATTTTATTTAAAATAATTGTATGGTGGTGAATTTTTTTTGGCATGATTTGATTTTTATTTTCTTAAAGGGCTTTGTTGCACAAACCTATCTGTAAAGGCTTTTTCAGCGATATAATTTTCAAATGAAGAAGCCTACACACAAAATCTATCACACAACCAATTGGCCCGCATATAACCGAGCACTCATGAGTCGCGGAAATATTGCCATTTGGTTTGATCCTGCTACGCAATGGTATGCTCCATCAAAAGGCAAACAAGGGCGAAATCAAACCTACTCTGACGCAGCTATCCAATGCTGCTTAATGATTAAATCCTTATTCCGTCTATCTTTACGTATGGTCACTGGCTTTGTGCAAAGTCTGATTAAACTTTGTGGATTAAATTGGACCGCACCAGATTACAGTA
>NZ_VOYN01000035.1:0-37187 GCF_013420275.1 Acinetobacter sp. YH01020 | reverse complement strand
TCTTGCAAGTTCATTTCCTGCAACATTGGATAAATAACAACTTTAAAAATTTGCTCAGCTATTTCGTCAGAAGTGCCCTCAAATTGAGTTAAGTTGATTTCCATTTTTCGTTCTAAAGTTTCCATCAAGCCACCTCAACTTTCAAAACGTACTTTTTGCCGCCACTGGTAAACTCGACCGATTTACCTTTATCCAGCAAGTAATGCCCAATAGCTTCCAAATTTTTAAGACTCAAACCTGTTTTGGCTCTTGCTCTGCGGCGGTCACACTCAAGACAGATATTTGATTTCACAGATCGCTCGGAAGTTCCACAAGATCGACATGGGGCAACTGGCTTATAGCTTTTTAAACCTTGCTTTTCAGCACGTGTGCGTAGCACATGGTTTTGATGGCTATTGGGACGTTCTGCACTTTTAAGCGTTGTATCTGCATTGCAGTAATTAAACTCGGCTTTATTGGTATTTACGGCCGGCTTAATCTCACCACCATTTGCCACAAATTTTGCAACCGCTTCTGAATAGTTAGGTTTTATTTGAGTACCAAGCATCACGCTCTCCACGTCGCTTCTTTGAGCTTTGCATTAGCAGTTAGCTCTTCGATTTCACCGGCACCCACATTGTTGAAAATATGAGTCATCTTTGCGCCGTATACGGTTAGCGTTCTAGTGATTGTTGAGTATTTGAATTTCATTTCACACTCTCATTCACTTTAAGCGCCGCAACAGTCTGACGATCCACTTCATCTGAGTGCTGATAAACAAACACAACTGTCATTGAAGAAAAGATTGCAGCCAGTAAAGCGACTGCAAAAAAGTTACTGGCCCAAGTTTTAGCTTTAGCGCTAAAAGAAGGCTTCATTTCTTCAGCGGTAGGGTGCTGATAAAGACGCGCAGATGTTTGGCTTTTGTTAGAAGCAAACTCTGGTGTATTACTATGTGATGCGGTTTTATTCATAATGATTTCCGTAAGCTTGCGTTTACAAATCGCCCTGATTCCCTCGAAAGCATCAGGGCTTTTTTAATGTCTAAAATTAAGCGGTGAAAGTACCGATACGAACAGGATTTTCAGGCAGCAATTCAATAACTTTTGCTTTGAATTCTTGGATAATTTCATCCTGAATTAATTCTTCTTTTACGATCTGAACTGAGAAGACAGGCTTTTCATCATTTGTATTGATGATCAGGCGAAGAACGATAAGGCGTTCATCCAGTCCAAAATAAGCAGCATCACGGATTTTGAAATACGCAGGCGTAAATTCTTCTTTAGAACGTGCTTCCACTTGATCGAAGCGAGAACGGCTTTCAGCTAAATTACCCACTGAATGATCAGAACTGCTTGATGAATCGATCTTCATATTGCGAATAGCAGCAAGGGCCTGGGCACCACCAATCACATTGCCGGCAGCATCTGTAATTTCTAATACGCTTACCCAGTCTTCCAAGAAAACAGCGAAATCACGTTGAGATAATTTACGATCTTTAAGCGCATTCAATTTAGACCAAACAACAGTTGGTTCAAGTTGCAACAATGCTTTGTAGTCACAGTGGCCTTGTGCAAAGCCTGCATTGGTAAAGTTTAAAACAGCAGTAGCGGATACGTTTTTATGATCCACAAACACTGGAGCAGGAGTAGGCAACGTACGAATATTTTCTTCTGCATCTGAAACAGAGCTATTTGCCAAAACAAAGCTTTTGAAATCTTCGAAAGATGGTGTTTTTAATACACCACGCGCACGATTACGACCTTCTTGGAATTTTTCCAAATCTTCAATATTGTAATCGTTATTTACTGCAACAAGATCGCCACGAAATAAGCTATCCACAGGTTTTGAAAGTTTGGCGATTGCATTTGCTTCTGTATTTTCCATTTGGAATTTCCTACCGGTTGTTAAAATGTGATTTTTGGGTTTGTGATGATGATTAAACTTTGTCGTATTCTTTGAATAATTGACTTGTATGGTTTGAGAAAATAGTGACACTGCCATCAGTGTTTAAATACATCGGTGTTTCAGATGTCGTGTCTTCTGAGCGCTTACCTTTTGCGGTTGGTTCAACATAGGCAAGGGTGTGTGAAATGTTGACCTGATTAGATTCACCAATTCGAGAAATATCGATAGTCACTTGGACTTTGCCTTTTTTGCCATTAGCCACTACGCCTTGAGCGACTTCTGAAATAGCAATTCCAAGCTGTTGTGCGAAATTACCGCCTGATAGGTCGGCAATGAATTGGGGTGCATCGGTTTGTTTGTTATTAGACATGTGGTTTCTCACAGGTGGGTTGTTGTCTGTAAGAAAAGATTAACTGTAGTTAATAATTTAGTCAACAATAAAATTAACCAAAGTTAAAATATATTTAACCATGTTTATTAACTATGTTTTAATAGGCAAAAGAAAACCCACCGTAGGGGTGGGTTGGATGGAGTTTGTTATGGATTTTTCTGAGAATGTAGCAGAACAACTAGATAGTAATTCTGTGGGCGCGGTTCGAGTATGGCGACATCAAATAATTTGTAAACTAATTGATGCTGGTGTAACAAACCCTGAAGAAATTAAGCACTCAGTTAATACTCTCTATGAGTTAATGGTTAGTCAATCAAGTTCGCAAAATCTAAAATCCCCTTGTTTGGATGCTGAAACAGCACAGCATCGGTTGGAAGGTATATTACATGGTAAGACTTTTCTTGATCGTTTAACCAACTTTGTATATTTGCTAGAAGATGAGAAGCGTGCTCAAGCTCAAAAAGAAAGACACTAGTTGATAATATTTCATAGCCTTTCTTAGATTTAACTCCCGCAAGCTCATTAAATCGATTCAAGTTAAAGGTGTGATCTTTCAATATTAGTAAGGCTTTCATTGTTTCTCCACCCGATCTGCTCTAAAGGACTGCGTCGGGTTCACAATTAATTTAAAATTTTTGCTTTTTGTGTAGCTAATTCTTCATCAGTCAAAATACCTGCTTCTTTTAGTTTTAACAGGCGTTCCAGCTGTTGAATTTTATCTTCCATTCTTAGCTCAACATTTTCTGATAATTTTTGAGTGTTTGTAGTCTCTGGTTTTTTATTAAAGTTTTCTATTTTAGCTCGAACAATTTCACCAAATATTCTAGTTAAATTTTTATCTGTATCTTTAATTACAGCTTTATTACCAGAAGCAAAGATAGTAATTTTTCCTAATAAAAATCCTGTCTCATACTGAACAGATGTTATTTTATCTAAAGGAAAGTCCTCAACTTTTAAGCCAAATAACAATCCCTTATCCACAAATATTAATCGTTTATTCGTAACAAATAAGGTCCCTAAACCATTATTGTATGTGCCAGTAATCATACCTTCGACAATTTCATCATCCCATAAGATAGATGGTAGTTCTTTGATTTCTTTTCTACCAAGGAGATTTTCCATACCACTAACATGTGATAATTGTAGTTTGATTTCTTCTAGGTTTGGCATGCTTTATTAATCCTTTCTATCAGTTATTTTTTGACCCAACTTTCCTTCATTGCATAGCTGAATGACTTGTTCTTCAGAAAGTACAGGGATGCGATGAAGATTTCCTCTATCTTTTGCTAATACCTGAACCTCCTCAGGACTTAAAAGCAATTCCTGGTTGTTTTTGGCGGCATCATTGAGCTTTTTGACCACTTTATTAATTAGTAAATCAAACATTTTAATACTCCTTCAAATTAAATTTTCCTATATAAACCAACGACTTTACCTACCAATCGACATCCATCTGATAGTTTGATTACCATTTTTCGATACGTGCGATTTGCCAAACCCAACCATAAATTTGAAAATCTTGTTCGATTCGTTCAGCAGCAGTTAAAACCTGTTCTGGAAATTCAGCAGAGTTATCTGAAACTATACGAACACCACCAAAAGGCATGTTGTATAGGCGTTTAGCATAATGCAGACCACCAATACAAATTACAAAAATTCGTCCATCTTTGATTTCAGTACGGCCTAAATCAATGTGAATTGTGTCACCGTCTTGAATGGTTGGTGACATTGAATCGCCCGAAGCTGTTGCTGCTACTGCATTTTCCTTTGAAATAGAAAGGTTTCTAAGAGTTGCTTTAGACATACGCAATTTACGTTTTTCATTGGCGATATGTTCGTTGATAGCACCAGAACCACAGGCAAACGAGAAGTCCTTAAAGAATGGAATCTCAACATCATCCTCCTCCAAAGGCGTTGAATCGTCCCAAGTTGTGATAGGCGTAAGGTTGGGTATAGCACTAACTGGTCCTTTACCAGTCAATAACCAATCATCAGTAACACCTAAAAATTCAGCTATCAGCTTTAATTTTCCAGCCTTGGGTTCACTTTCCCCATGAAACCACTTTCCTGCTGCTACAGATGAAACTGATGCGGCACGGGCTAATGCTGCTGGAGTTACGCCTTTTTCTTCCATTTTTTGTTGTAAGCGTTTGTGGAATGACATAAGAGAATCCATTAAAAACATTAACTAATGTTAATACATAGTGTTGTAACAGTGGTTTACATGTGATAACTTTGGTTTATTAACTGTAGTTAAGAGAAAAACATGAAACCGTCAGACCTAATGCGGTACTTCAATTGTAAAACCAAGCGTGAATTAGCGTTAAAAACTGGATATTCCGAAGTCACTTTATGGAAGTGGGAAAAAAAAGGAATCCCTCTTCGCACACAAGCAGTCTTCGAACTAACCACAAAAGGGAAGTTAAAGGCTGACTTAGCATCCTTAACCCCATAACCCAATTATGTTTCGGTCAATGTTTTAAATAAACGTGAAAAATCAAAAGGATTTCACAAATGCAAGAAATATCACTTAGCCGCGAAGCACAAACGGCCATTTTTAAAATGATCAACCAGACTAAGGGTATTTCACCAAAAGAAATTGCTCAGGTTACTGGTGATTCGCATAACACAATCTGCAACTACGGAAACGTAGGCATGCCAAACCACCTACCGAGTTTAAAAAAGCTCGAGACCATCATGATGTATACGCAAAATCCTGAAATTTTACGCGTATGGGCACATCAACTTGGCTATGCATTGGTGCCAGTCGGTTGTGATTCAAGCAAACATCATGAGTTATCAATTTTTGAGGCAATGATGCAACACAACATTAAAAGCGGCAAAGCAAACCATGTTGTGTATGAGGCTTATGAGGATGGCGTTATTACACCTGCGGAATATGAAGAAATTCACCAATTAACGCAGGGCTTAACAGAATTGATTGCAGCAGTAGATCAGGCTGCGCTTAAGCAAATGAAAAAATACACATCAAATTTAGAAATAGAAAAAGCCTGATCCACGAAATCAGGCTTTTAACGTTGATAACCAAAAAAGGAAATCAAATGAACATGTTGGCTAAATTTAATCATGAACAACAGGTGATGTCTAGTAAAGAGTTACTGGAACTGATCAATCAGGTTCGCCAAGGGATGGGTGAGCCGCTACTTCGTTTAAATAGTTTTAACGCAAAAATTGAAGATGAGCTTGATGGGGAGAACTACACAAAAAATGTAGTTCAAAATTTCAACAATACTGAGTCGGTTGTTTTTGATCTAACACTCGAGCAATGCATGCTGATTGGTATGCGCGAATCAAAATCTGTTCGCCGTCATGTGTTGCAAAAGCTGAAAGAAATGGAAAGTGCTCAACCTAAAGAATTAAGCCGCATGGATCTGATTCAGTTAGCCCTTGCTGCTGAACAGGAGAACCAAGCGCTTAAGAACCATGTTGCTGTATTAGAGCCTAAAGCCCAAGTGATGGATGTAATTGCCGACACGGTAAACACATATTCAATCCGTGATTCAGCCAAGACCATTGGTGTTCAAGAATCCAAACTCATTGACTTCATGCTTAAAAAACACTGGGTGTATCGAGAAAACAGCCGACACCGTCGGTTATGTGCATACGCGCAACGGGTGGATCAGAAAGTCATGGTCAACAAAGTGTCCAAGGTGGTCGCTTGTGAAGATGGGGACAAAGTTTTTACACAGGCACGCATTACTGCGTTTGGCCTAACACGATTAACAGCGCTTGTTGCTGCTGCGGGGTTATTGAATAAATGAGTAATTTTATTTCTAACGCATTCATGCTGCCTAATGACCTAGTTGATAACGGGTATATGGCGCTCATGAAGGGGCCTGCTTTGGCGTGTTATATCGCTATTACACGTAAAACACGTGGCTGGAATAAATCGTCGGATAGCATCAGTGTTTCTCAGCTTGTAGAAGCTACAGGGTACAACAAAGACTCTGTATTGAGTGGCTGTAACAAGCTGGTTGAATTGGGGGTTATTGTACGTAAATCATTCAAAAATCAGCCTGCGAAATATGAACTTACTGACAGTATTTTTGCAGTCGATATTTTAGATGGCGAAAATTCCGCTAGCGAATCTTTAGAGGGTGCAGTCGATATTTTAGATAGCCTGCACTCTAAAAATTCGACCCACAATAACAACTATAAAACAACTAATACAAAAACAAATATTAATACGCCTGAAGAGAAAAAATCTGTTCCTAAAAAAACAGAGAAACCCAAGGCAGATAAATTTGATTTCAAAGCTGCATTGATCAACAACGGTGTATCTGAAGAAACCGCATCTGAGTTTATGCAAGTGAGAAAAGCAAAACGCAGCGTGAATACCGAACGTGCGTTTACGCTTCTTGCTGCTCAAGTCGAAAAAGCAAATTTAACTTTGGCACAGGGCATTGATTACTGCTTAAACCGCCAAAAACCTTGGGCAGCTTTTGAGGCTCAGTGGTACTTCAATGAGAAAAAACAAAGCACACAGGCACCAGTGCAGCAACAACCGCAACGCCGTCGCTTTGGTAATCAAGAAAATCAAAATCACATGCGTACTGTTGGGGAGCAAGTTGCATGAGCAATATCCAGTTATTCGAAAAAGCTTTTGAGGTTGATTTCCCAACCGAAGTTGCAGAAATGGTTTTAAACCGAATCAGTGATGTTTACGGCGCTGAGTTCACAAAAAAATATGCAGGTTATACCGATGATGCTGAACTGGCTCAATTGGCGTGTACTGTGTTTAACGGATTGACACCTGCGGACATTACTCGCGGCATTATGCGCATGAACTCTGAAAAATGGTGCCCATCGCTGCCTGAATTCCGTAGCTGGTGTGAACAGGGTGGTGATTGGTGGACTGCGGACATGGCCTGGGCGAAAGCAATGCAGTTTGAATCAGATCCAGCAACCCCAATCACAAAATTGGCAAAACGTACGCTTGATGAAGTTCGACAGGTGTTGAGCCAAGAAGGCCAAAAAGCGGCTCACTATGCATTCAAGGATATCTATCAAGATTATTTAACGCGTGCAAAGGAAAAAGGCCGTGTTCAGGAAATGTGGGTAAAGCCTAAAGCACCGAAGCAAATTGACAATAGCGAGCGTAATCGTACCGGTATTCCTTGTCCGCCTGAGCTAGCAGCGAAAATTAAAGGGTTGGGTCGTGTAGGTGGTACGGCATGAGCTTGGATTTCAGTCAAAAAATAGATGCAAAAATTCAAAAACTACATGAAACGACAATGAGAGCTGAGCAGCTTGAAAAACGATTAATGGTTTTGAGTTTTGCGGTGCATTCGTCAACTCTGTTTTCCATTTCAGATATACAAAGAAATGTAATGAATGCATCAAATTCATCAATTAGAACGTATCTGCTAGATCTTATGAGTATTGGGTACGTTGAGCGTGTAACTTTGTGGACATACAGGGCTACAGATAAAGCAAAACAATTATTTGGGGTGAAGGGATGAAAGCACAGCAATTTATTGAAGACCATGGATTAGAGCAGGCACGCAATTTACTAGGGATGCTTAAAAATCTTGGCTGTCCCGATGATATGAAGTTCACAGTCATAAATGGGATGTAGCACAGATCAAGTGAGGGGTTTACGTACGATGATCTGAGAGCTGCCATCGCAGACCACGACCGCACTGACCATGTATCAGACATTCGCAATCATCTTGCGCCAACGACGAGGGTGATTGAGGGATGAGTGATTTTGAAAAGTGGTTTAGAAGACTGAATGCAAATGGGGAAACAGTCTATTTCCTTGGTAATGAACACAAGGTTTCCGAAATGGCATGGGATTTTCAGCAAGCCAAGATTGAGAAACTAGAAAATGAATTAAGCACCACAAAACAGGTTCTCGGCAATGTTATTGATATGGAAGTGGCCAAGGTTGACAACCTAAAAGCCCAACTCAACAACATGGAAGCTTGTTATATCGAGAAGAAGAAGGAGTGTGAGGAGTTGCAGGGTCGGCTCAACAAACATTCTGAGTGCATAGAAAATCTAGTTAATCAAAAAGCTGATTACCTAGATCGAGTCACCAAGGCTATAGCGCATTTAGATTCTTTCGACCTATCACAAGCTGGCATGAATAAATTGCAACGAAGTATTGAGTCGGCATTGGAAGCCCTGCGAGGTGGTCATGTGTAAATTTTGCGGTAGACAAAGGGGTGGTGTGGTTTGCGGGTACTGCGGATGGACACCGGGTAGAGTGATTTATGACCTGCGAGGTGACAATGCGTAGTGAGTTTGAAGCATTTTTTACAAATCAGCCATTTTATCTGCAACTTCGATACACCCAAGGCGACCGATTGCTAGATTTTGACGAAGGTATTGGTTATCGCAATTTAATCGTGCAAATCGCATATGTGTGTTGGTGTAAAGGTGACAAGGAGTTTGTGATTTGATTTCTGAATATTTGATTTTAAATGATGCTGAGTGCAGCAAGTGTCGAACACATGAAGATGTGGTTATGAATGAGGATGGGGACTTAATTTGCACAGACTGCCTTTTTGAAAGGTCATGTGAAGAAATGTTTTCCGATGAATACGACGAGGATGATGAATGAAAATCCTCATCGGTATCGATACGGGAGTAAACACAGGCTTCGCCGTTGCTGTAGATCATGGCAACGGTGGGGAATTGGAAAAAGTAACGTGCTTAACAATCACCCAGGCCATGGCTGAAACCGAATCATTGGTGGCTGAACACGGGAAAGAGGCCATCAAGTTATTTATCGAGGATGCACGTAAACGCACGTGGTTTACAGGTGGGCGAGAAAAAGCTCAAGGTGTTGGATCTGTTAAGCGTGATGCGCAAATTTGGGAAGATTGGTGTAAAGAACAAGGTTTGAATTATTTAATGATTCATCCAAAAGCCAATGCAACAAAAACTACTTCAGAGATATTTAAGAAACGCACAGGCTGGCCTGGGCGAACTAATGAGCATGGGCGTGATGCGGCAATGTTGGTTTTTAAGAGATTTGCAAAATTCTAACTGGGGGTGGCAATGGATTACATCGGTGACTTAAATGGTGATTTAAAAAGTATTGCAGAAGTTATCGGGAGGCAAAGTGCGCTGTACTTGGTCAGTCAATGCCCGCGATACAAAACAGAAAAACGGGCAGGTAAAGGGCAATTACTCTTATATGTACCTAAACTTAAAAATTTAAATTCGGATCATACGTTGGTTAAAGCAATTGGTTATGTGGATGCTTGCAAATTGGCAAAGGAATTCGGTGGGGAATTATTGGTTTTGGCTCACTGTAACCACATGGTTTTAGAGGTACGTAATAACGGCATCAGAAATATGATGAAAAGCGGCTTTTCAATTAGAGAGCTTGCATCTTTTTTTAATGTCACTGAGAGCATTGTTTCAAGGATTTATGAGGATGAGCTGAACAGTCAGCAGCTGCAGCTAATCTAATGACTAATGAAATATACCATTCATTTGAAAACAATAAAGAAGACTAAATCAGGTGTTACTTTAATGAGTTTGAATGAATGGTTGCTCGCATTCTTAAGAGTGTTGAGTGATTTACAGTATTTCGTTGCAGGGTTGATGGGTGCGGCAGTGGCGACTCGATATAACAAAGAACAGCTCAAAACACCACGAGATTATGCCGTGTTTCTGCTGTCTGGTGCATTTACAGCACATTACCTTACGTTACTTATCATGCATTACACCAACTTGGCACCTAATCATGCGGGCGGTATTGGTTTTTTAACGGGTGCATTGGGCGGACTTGTATTGCAGGAGTTTTTCGCGTGGATCAAGTCGGGAGCATATAAAGAAACTAGCTTTAAAGAGTTCTTTATTCGCATGCTGAAGAATTGGAAAAAAGGCGGTAAGTCATGAGTATGAATCAAGCGGAAATTGCCCAAGCATATTCGTGGCTGCGTTCTATGTCTGGTGGCAAGTTAGAACAATCTCAAGTCACTGCTGGTGATGAGATTATTGCTTGTCATGGCTTACGTACCTTTGCTGCACTTATTGGATTTCCATTAACTCAAAATGTAAGCGGTCAGTTTGATATTTCGGATTATGGATACAGCATTATTCGTGAAAGTGAAGGTTATCGAGCACAGGCTTACAAAGACACTGGCGGTGTTTGGACTATTGGCTATGGAACGATTAAGTATCCAGATGGCACAAAAGTAAAACAAGGTGATACATGCACCCAAGGCCAAGCAGAACTTTGGCTTATTAACGATTGTAAGTGGGTGGATGCATGTCTTGATAAGCACATCAAAATCCAAATCAATCAAAACCAATTCGATGCTTTGGCATCGTTTGTTTACAACGTTGGTGAGACTGCATTTGTTAAAAGCACAATGCTGTCATTAATTAATCAGTCGAAGTTGAGCTTAGCGGCTAACCAGTTTGACCGTTGGATCTACGACAACGGCAAAGTGATTAATGGCCTGGTGAATCGTCGTGCTAAAGAAAAGCAGCTATTTTTGAAATGATGTGGTGTCAGGTATGTCTATAAAAATTGGTCGTATTTTTATCACTTATCGTTTTAATCCACCTAAATATGAACCGCCTTCGCCTTACTGTGTTGAGGCGCTGGGGCGTTTGGTGGTTGGTGGTGGATATAAGGGCTTTTTGCTGAGCGCACATGGTTGTAGTTTTGGGGTTTTCTTAACCGCTAAAGATAAAAGCGTTTATCGCAAAGTTGGATAGTTGCATACGATTATGAATATTAAACTCATTGTTGCTCTTGGCTTTTTGCTTATCAGTATTTTTATTGGTTGGTGCTGTTATGACTATGGATATACACAGGCACGCACACAGCAAATAGATAATTACGAAAGCATGATTCGAGAATTGAAAGTTGAATCAGATCAAGCGCTCCAGCGAGAGCGTGAGAGTTACAAAAAACAAGAGCAACTTGAGGCTAAGTACCTTGAAAAACTTGAGGAAGTGAAGCACAATGAAGCCACTCTTATTGATGAGTATCGCGCTAACAGTCTCGTCTTGCGCGACTCACTCAAAGCCAAGCAATGCCCTGATGTGTCCATCACTACCGACAGCACCGTCGGCAATCATGCAACCACAACGGGCGGACTTCACGACAGAGATGTCGAGTTTCTTATTCGGTACGCCGCAAGGGCGGACTCCGTAGCAGAGCAGCTAGCAAGCGCTCAGGCTCTCATCAAGCAAGATCGAGAGCTTTGCAACGGTCAGAACGAAATATCTAATACTAATGAAAAAATAGTTTCCCAAGGTACTTCTGGAGGGGCACCCCAAGCGGGGGCAAAGACCTCGCAGGGTTTCATATCTGCGTGAATTTCAAAACCGTAGTTTATGTTTATGTCTGAATTATTGTAAATGTTTGTAGTTAAAAGATAATTTAGAAAATCGAAGTAAAATAGGGATTCCATGTCGGCAATTATCAAAGGTCAAGAAGTTACAAGACAAGGCTTGGCTGACATTTTTGGTGTGTCACTGCCGACTATTGATAATTGGGTTCGCCAAGGCTGTTCGTATATTTCAAAAGGTGGCCGCGGGCAGGAATGGAAATTTAATACTGCTCAAGTTTCAACATGGCTGCGAGATCGTGATGTTGAAGAGGCCACTGGCGGTATTCCTGATGATTTAGAACAACTCAAAATTCGTGAACAGAAAGCAAAAACAGAACTCACTGAATTAGAGCTCGCAACTAAAAAAGGTGAAGTGGCATTAGTTTCTGAATATGAAAAAGTCTGGGCAGTGTCTATGGGGCAACTTAGACAAAATATTATGGGTGTTCCGCAACGCGCGGTTTTACAGTTGCTCGGTGAAACAGATGAATTGGTGTTTAAAGAAAAGCTAAGAGCTGAAATTGTATTGGCATTAGAACAGACTGTTGAATCCGAGGAGTTTTTTGAGGAAGAAGAACTGTGATTGTAATCAGTAGAAATGAGGCTTTAGCACAAGGTTTAAAACGTTATTTTACTGGAGTCGCTTGCAAGAATGATCACATTGCTGAACGTACAGTTTCTAATTTTACATGTCTTGAATGTCAAAAAGAGAGAGCCAAAAAAGATTATGATGAAAATCCAGATAAATGGATCAATCGTCGCATGAATTACTACAAAAATAATAAAGAAAATGAACAGAGTAAGATGAAGGCCTATTATTTAGATAATATGGAAAAGCAGACTGTAGAACGAAAAAAAAGATACTATGAAAAAGCAGAAGAAAATCGTGCTTATAGTCGAGATTGGTCCAAAAAAAATAAATTACGCCGTAAAGTTAGTCATGCAAACAGAAAGAAAAAGATAATTCAGGCAACACCAAGTTGGTTTGGTGAGTTGGATCAGTTTGTTTTGTCTGAGGCTTATGCTCTCGCAGAACTAAGACAGGAAATAACGAATATTGAGTGGCAGATTGACCACATGATTCCCATACAAGCAACGAGCGTATGCGGTTTACACGTTTGGAATAATTTTCAAGTCATACCTGCATATTTAAATAATTCAAAGAAAAATAAATTAGAGTTTATTCATCCATTTGAATGGATCTGTGCAGCATGATGATGTTTAGTAACATGAGCTCTGTTTATTATGCTATGCAGAGATCAATGCAGAATTTACTACCACCACTGGACTTAAAGCCAAGTGATTGGGCTGAGAAAAATATTAAAATCCCAGTAGGTAATGCTATTCCTGGTCCAATAAATTTTGATAATGCACCGTACCAGCGCGGCATGATTGATGCCATTAAAGAGCGTGGTGTAAGGCGCATTTCTTATATGACCGGCGCACAATTAGGGAAAACTACAGTTCAACAATGTGCGACTAGTTATTTCATTGCGCATGAACCAAGGTCTCAAATTTTTGTTCAACCAACTCAAGGTGATGTTCAAACATTTCTAGAAACTAAACTTCGCCCCATGTTGGAATCAAATCCAGAAATTGCGAGTAAGATGGCCAAGCCGCGTAGTCACGATGGTGTGAACAACAACCGCATGATTTCATACATTGGTGGTTGGTTATTATTTAGTTGGGCTGGTTCGCCAAAAACATTACGTGGCCGTTCAGCACCTGTGACTCATGCGGACGAAGTGGACGGAATGCAGGCTACAACAGAAGGCGATCCGGTGGAGTTATTGTCTCAGCGCGCTGCTACGTTTGGAGACCAGGCATTAAGAACCGAGTCCAGCACACCAACGGTTGCTGGTGCTAGTCGTATTGAGAATGCTTTTAAGCAGGGGGATATGCGTCGCTATTATGTTCCTTGTCCTCATTGCGGTGAAGCACAATTTTTACGTTGGGAAAATGTGATTTGGCAGGGGCGTAAATCAACTAATATTCAGGATGCTAAAGAGGATATTGATCAAGAACACGATGTTGATACTGCGGGTTATCGCTGTGAGTGCTGTAATGAAATTTGGTCTGACGGTGAGCGTATAGCAGCAATTCGTAATGCCGAAAAACTTGGCCACGGCTGGAAAGCTGAAAAACCATTTAAGGGTCACATTAGTTTTCATGCGCCAGAGATGCTTTCGACTTTTCGAAAGATGCGTGACATTGTGCAGTCATATTTGGATAAGTTGGCACTTGATGATTTACAGGTATTTGTAAACGTGTCACTGGGTGAAACTTATGAAGAGAATGGAGATAAGGCGGATCCTGAAATACTGCAGCTACGTGCGGAGGAATATGTCGCACGTGTGCCGAACGCAGGTGTCTATCTAACTTGTGGTATCGACATGCAGATGGATCGTTTAGAACTTGAGATTGTCGCTTGGGGTGTTGGTGAAGAAAGTTGGTCTATTGATTACCGTGTGCTTTGGGGTGATCCGCTGGGTGATGAAATTTGGGAAGAATTAGACGACATTCTTGAAGCTACGTATTTGCATGAATCGGGTGCACAACTGAGTGTTTCGGCTGCATGTTTAGATACAGGTGGTACGGCAGGTTATACACAACGCGCCTATGAATATGTAAAAAGCCGTAGAAATAGAAAGTTGTTTGCAATTAAAGGGCGTGCAGGTTGGGGGATGCCAATTGTGCAAAGTCCACAGCGTAAGCAATCGGGTAAAGATAAGCGTAAAGTTGATTTATTTATTGTCGGGGTCGACGAAGCAAAACTGACAGTCATGCGCCGTTTAGATTTGGAAAAGAAAGGACCAGGTTATTGTCACTTTCCACATGACCGTGAAATGGAGTGGTACCGACAATTAACGGCTGAAAAATTAATTATTCGTTATGTGAAAGGCCAGCCGATTCGTGAGTGGCATAAGCCAGATCGGGCACGTAATGAGGCACTTGATTGCCGTGTTTATGCTTTGGCCGCTTTAAAAATTATGCAGCCGAATTTGAAGCGAATCTCCGAACGGGTATCTATTGATATTGGTGAGGTAGAAGTTAAAAATGAGGTTCGACAAAATACTACTGTGGTTAAAAAAGTGTTAAAGCGCAAAATTATTAAAAAAACAACTGTACCAGTGGCAACATCTGTAGCTAAAAACACTGTAATTAAAAGAAAAAGGATTTTTGGGAATAAAAAGTGATTATTTTTTGTTAAAATAATTTTATTTACTTGATAACAAAAGGCTTGTTATGTCTTTTTTAAATGGGTTGTTTTCGCTTTTAAGCGTTATATTTTTTATATGTTTAATTATAGCTTTAATTAAACCAAGTATTTTTAAAATTAAGACTAGGCTGAAAGCATTTCTAATATTCTTTACAGCTATGATTGTGTCTTCACTTATTGTTAATGCAACAATGTCAGATGAGGAACGGGCTCGAATTGAGCAGCAACAGAAAACAGCAAGTGAGGTGAAGTCTTCTTCAGAACAACCTGTTCAAGTAAATCCCTCAGTTGTAGAGGATCAAAAATCTGTTGAAGAAACTCCTGAGGTTGAAGTGCAAGAAGTTGCAGAAGAGGTACAGAGTTTAACTCGTCCACAAAGTAATGCCGTTAGATCAGCTAGCCAATATCTAAGTATGTCCGGTTTCTCGCGAAATGGTTTGATTGACCAACTTTCATCAAGCTACGGGGATGGTTATGATAAAGCTGATGCTACTATTGCAGTAGATAGCTTAAATGTTGATTGGAATGAACAAGCGGCTCGAAGTGCTGCCCAATATCTTGATATGAGCGGTTTTTCTTGCAATGGATTAATTGATCAGCTTTCATCAAGTGCAGGTGATAAATACACAAAAAGTCAAGCAACATATGGAGCGAAACAAGCAGGAGCATGCTCATAAAAGATAGAATTAAATGATTTAAAACCGCCTACAAAGGCGGTTTTTTGCAATTGTGAATAATGAAAAAAAACACCTAAAAAATGATGATAAAACCAAGAAAAAGCGCATTTTTGGTTAAAAAATACATGAGTGGTCAATTATTTCCTAGCCACATCAAAGCAGGTACAACGTTTAAACTCAAGCTGAATTTAACTGCGTATCCAGCATCTGATTGGACAATTTATGCATATCTACGCGGTGCAAGTGCAATTGATCTGCAGGCTACAGTGCAGGGAAATATGCATGCATTCAATATTCCTGCAGATATCACCAAAGACTATAAAGCCGGACATTATGGCTTTTCACTCCGTGCTGTGAATTCTGCAACGGGTGAAGTTGAAGAGCTTGAATCAGGTGCGCTTGAGATCCAAGCTGACCTTGCATCTATTTCAGACAACGCTGATTTAAGAAGCCATGCGCAAAAAACTTTAGCTGCTTTGGAGGCGGTCATTGAAGGGCGTGCCAGCTTAGACCAAGAACGCTACCGCATTAATAACCGTGAACTATACCGCACACCAATTGAGACGCTAATTAAATTACGCAGCCAATACCGCGCTGAAGTCAATCGTGAGCAGGCAAAAGCATCGGGTAAAAGTCTGTTTGGTAAAGCTGTTCGCGTACGTCTGGGGTAATCAATGTTTGGATTCAAAAAAGAAGAGCAGAGCAGAACATCGGAGGAGCCAGAGGCTAACAGTGTCGCGGCTAAACCTAAAAAACTATATCGGAACATGGTGCGCTCATTTAAAGCCGCCGTGTCCGGGCGCTTAAATAGCAAATGGCCGTCCGTGCCGATCAGCGCGGATACTGTTATTGAGCGCAACCAGCGGATTTTAGTTGCCCGAAGCCGTGAGCAATGTTCAAACAATGATTACGCTAAAAATTATATCCGCATGGCGCATCAAAATATTGTTGGACCACATGGTGTTTTAATGCAAGCTCAAATTAAAACAGTAGCGGGAAAGCTGGATAGTTATGCTAACGATACATTGGAGCTCGCTTGGCAGGAATGGAGTAAAAAAACAAACTGCGATATCCGCAGCAAGAACACATGGCGCTCAATTCAGCGTTCATGCGTTATTTCCGCTGCGAAAGATGGTGAATTTTTTGTGCGCATTATTGTCGGAGATCAGGCAGGCCCATGGGGATTTTCTTTACAGTTGATTGATGCGCAACGTTGTCCAGTAGATTACAACGCTAAATTGGGCGGCGGGCATTTTATTCGGCAGGGCATCGAGTTCAATGCATACGGAAAGCCGATAGCTTATTTCTTTAATGCGACCGATGGTGACGATGTTCATTATCGAACCAGCACCAATAATTACACACGGGTTGCAGCTGCTGAAATTATTCATGGTTATTTAGAGGAGATGACTGGGCAAAAACGCGGTTTGCCATGGACTTCTACAAGCTTATTTCGTCTGCATCAAATTTCAGAATTTGAAGATTCAGCAATTGTGAATGCCCGCGTTTCTGCAAACAAAATGGGATTCATTCAATGGAGAGAGGGCTTCGGCCCCAAGTTTGAGGAAGATGATGAAATTCAAATTGAGTCGCAAGCTGGCGAATTCCCAATGTTGCCGGAAGGTGCAGAACTTAAAGAATGGTCGCCGAATTATCCAACAGGTGAGTTTCTGCCATTTCATAAAGCGATGTTGCGCTCTATGTCAGCGGGTATGGGGGTTTTATACAACAACCTTGCGTCTGATTTGGAAAACGTCAATTTCTCAAGTATTCGTCAAGGCACATTGGATGAGCGCGAGCACTGGAAAGAACTTCAGCAATGGCTTGTTGAAACACTGATTGAGCCTATTTTTTACGAATGGCTGAAATATTCGATGCTTAAAGGCCACATCAAGAAAAAGAATGGCAACTCATTTTCAGCAATGGATATCGATCGATTCAATAAAGTTTCTTGGCAGGCGCGTCGCTGGTCTTGGATTGATCCATCGAGTGAAGTTGCAGCTGCTGAAAAAGCCAAAAACAACATGTTGACTTCACCAGGTGCGGTGATTCGCGAACAAGGTAAAGATCCGCAAACGGTTTGGTCAGAAGCAGCACGTGATTTAAAAACAATGAAAGACGAATACATCAATCAAGGATTCTCTGAAGAAATAGCAGAAGAGATGGTGCTTGCCAGTATGGGGCGCAAACAAACAGGGGCGGTTGGACGTCCGAAGGAAGGTATGTAATGAAAGTTAACCGTATCAATTTAGCTACGGCATTAATTGGCACAGCAATGACACGCGATGCATCTCAGACAAAACCATTACCAGACTTTAATAAAGAAACATTAATTCGCAATTATGTTGTTGATGATTTTAAAGTCGATATGGAAAAAAGAACGGTTGAGCTGTCATTTTCCAGTGAAACAGAAGTTGGCCGCTGGTTTGGTGTTGAAATTTTGGATCACAGCCCCGGCGCCATTGAATTTTCTCGCTTGAACACGCGTGCACCATTTTTGATGGATCATAACTCACGTGATCAAGTCGGTGTTGTTGAAAATGCTTGGCTAGATCAATCACAGCGCAAAGGCCGTGCGTTGGTGCGTTTGAGTAAGTCGGCGCGCGGCGAGGAAATCCTGCAAGATATTGATGACTTAATTCGCACCAATATCAGCGTCGGATACAACATTAAAAAAGCCATTTTAAAAGAACAGCGTGAACATGATGACGTTTATCTGATTACCGAATGGCAGCCTTATGAAATTTCTCTAGTTTCTATTCCTGCAGATACCAATGTGGGCGTAGGCCGCTCTGCAATTGTGAATAATGAAAACAAGTCTGCTAATTCGCAAAATGACAACATCGACAATATTCAAATTCCGCAGCAGCAGAGAAAACAGACTATGAATTGGGATTATTTTACAGATAAAGACGGCAACCAAGTTCGTCAGCGTATCAATGAAAATGGCGAGCGTTATGGCGAAATTGAATTGGTACGTGCAGTAGGCGATACGGCAGAACGTGGAGCTGAAACAGAGCGTAAGCGTGTCGGTGAATTGATGCAGTTAGGTGAGCGTTTTGGTGCAAGCGATTTAGTGCGTCAGTACATTGATGAAAACAAATCACCTGCTGAACTGCAAAACGCAATTTTAGAGCGTATGCATGGCAAGCAAGGTAAACCTTTGAGCGAACAAAAACGTGATGCCGGCATTGGCTTAACTGGTTCTGAAATCGCTCAATTCAGTTTAATGCGTGCAGTACGTGCATTACTTCCAAATGCAACTCAGGCAGACAAAGAAGCGGCAGCTTTTGAGTTTGAATGTAGCCGCGCAGCAGAGCAATCTTATGGCCGTACAGCACAAGGTATCTTGGTGCCGTCTGATGTATTGAATCGCGCATTTGAAAAAGGTGGTACGACAACTTCGGGTGCAGCCATTGTTGCTGAAGATCATCGTGCCGATATGTTCATTGACATGCTCCGTAACCGTACCACGATTATGGGCCTGGGTTATGTCATGGGCGGTTTGGTTGGAGATGTTGATATTCCAAAACAAACGGCTGGATCATCCGCATATTGGTTGGGTGAGGATGAAGAAGTTACCGGTTCAAATCCTAACACAGCACAATTAAAAGCATCGCCTAAAACCGTTGGTGGTCGTGTTGAAATCACACGCAAACTTTTACAGCAAAGTTCACCAGCTGCAGAAAATCTTGTGTGGGATGACTTAAACCGTTCGATTGCTCTCAAAATTGATCATGCAGCTTATTACGGTACAGGCGGTGATAATCAGCCGCTTGGCTTAAAAAATACCTCAGGCATTAATGCTGTGAATTTTGCTGCCGATAATCCGACTTTTGCAGAATTTGTAAAAATGGAATCTGAAATTTCTTCAGACAATGCTGATACAAATAGCATGGCTTATGTATTTAACGCATTAATGCGTGGGCATGCAAAAACAACAGCGCGTTTTGGCTCTGGTACTGAAAGTACAATTTGGGAACCGGGCAATACGGTGAATGGCTACCGTACTGAGATTACCAACCAGATTGCTGATGGTGATGTCTTCTTTGGTAACTTTGCTGACTTGATTATTGCATTGTGGGGCGGTCTCGATATCACTATCGATCCATATTCATCAAGTGCAAAGGGTGGTGTGCGTATCGTTGGCTTCCAAGATGTTGACTTCATTCTTCGTAATACAGCTTCAATCTGTTACGGCAAAAAAACTGTCTAATTGAATAGCCACTTCGGTGGCTTTCCACTCCATTTTTGTGAGTACATACCATGAAACTAAATGTCTTAATTGCTTTAACTTCTGCCGTTGTAATTGATGGTGAAATTCGTAAAAAGGGTGAGGAGGTCGAAGTGTCACATGCGTTGGCACAAGACTTGTTGCGCCGTGGTCGCGGCACCTTGGTTGAAGGTGGTGATGAAGAGCAAGAAATTGATTTGTCCACTTTAACTAAAGCACAGCTTATTGAATTTGCGCTGAATGAATATGAAGTTGAACTTGATGCTTCGCTGACTAAAGAAAAATTGATTGAAGCAATTCAAGCTGCTGCAGAAGCTGAGTAAGCGCTATGCCAAGTTGGGAAAATTTGGACGTGTTTCTTCAGACTGATTCTGTTGGTGGATTTGCCATAACAGCCACTTTGCAGCTTGAGAACGGCTCAGAGGATAAATCCATTACAGGAATCTTTGATGAGCCATATTTGAATGCCCAGCTTGGTGAATATGAGGTTGATGATGCTCAGCCTCGTTTCACTTGTAAATCGGTTGATGTTTTAGAGGTTAAACGGGGGGACCTTTTGCTGCTCAAGGATGGTCGTAAGTTTTATGTTATGACCTATCCACAGCAAGATGGCACAGGTCTTTCGATACTGAAATTAGAAATTAACGAATGATTTCACTCGATATCAGCGCTCAAGGAATTGAAGCAATTATTGCTGAACTTGAGCCTACTGAAAAACAAGTCAATGCAGCGCTCAGTCGAACACTAAATCGCATGGCGAAGTGGGTGCAGACGAGAACGGTCAAAGGTTTGAGTTCTGAATTGCAAGTCACACAGAAAATCATTCGTAGACGAATGCGAAAAACAAGCATTCAAAAGACCAGTACGGGTTGGACAGTCAAGCTTTGGTATGGATTGAATGGAATCTCATTAATTCATCTGAATGCTAGAGAAACTAAAAAAGGTGTGACAGCCGGAAAGCATAAAAGAGACAGTGCTTTTATCGCAAAAGGGCAAGTGTTTAAGCGCTCTGGAAAGGGGCGATTACCAATCGAGAAACAAGTGCTCGAAATTAAAGAAAAGGCTGATTCATATTTAGATGGAAATGCTTTTTCAGATGGTTATCAAGAGCAATTTTTTAGAACTTTGGAGCATGAGTTGAGATGGCAGATGCGATAGCGGGCGTGGATTTTGATCAGTTGCATGATGTGATTGAAGAAAAACTTAGAGCGCAATTTCCAGCCTTTCAATTGGTCCAGTTCTATCGAGATGAAGAAGAGCGCAAGGCACCAGCGGCAAAAGAACTGCCAGCACTGCTTTTAGAGCTTACTAATTTTGAAATTGATGATCAGGGTGATATGGGCACAGAGCAGCTGCCTTTAATTGCACGATTTGAAGCACGAATTATTGATACGTTTAATCAGCGTAGAGCCAAGATCAATGTCCGAAAATTGGCTGCTGGTGTTGCCCTCTATATTTTTCAGAATAAGCACTTTACTCAACTTGGAAAATATGGAGTTGGGTTGAGTACGGTAGAAGATATTTCAGAAGATGCATTTTTTCCTGAACTAGATCGCTTTGAAGTGTGGCGTGTGGATTTTTCTACTCAAATCGTCGTGGGTGAAAATATTTGGAAACAAGAGGGGATTACCCCCATCCCTGTTTATAGCTATGTGCCACGTGTGGGTATACCTCACAAAGATGAATACAAGCCACTATCAAAATTTAAGGTGAAGCTATGAGTGATTATGCTGCATCAAATACTGACAGAATTCTGGCAAACACTATCCGATACGGTCGAGTTGTATCCGTAAAAGATGGTTTGGCCACTGTGGATTTTGATGGTGAGATTATTGAGGGTTTACAGTGGGCAAAGGCGCGTGCTGGTGATGATCGACAATATTCAGCGCCAAGTGAGAATGAACAGGTATGCGTGTTCTCTCCAAGCGGAGATTTAACACAAGGTGTGATTGGGTTTTCAATATCACAAGATGATTTTCCCGATGCTGGTGATGATGGTAATCCTAGAACCATTTATAGCGACGGCACCATTGTCGAGTACAACAAAGAAACTCATACGTTATTGATAGATGCATCCAAATCCAGCGGCAACGTCATCGTGAAATGTACAAATGCAAAAATTGACAGTGATGAGGTTGAGTTCACTGGTGATGTAAAAATTGGTGGTGCACTTGAAGTTGATGGAGAGTCTGAGTTGAAAAGCTCTTTAAAGGTTTCAGGTGAAACTGAGATTAGTAATAACTTGGATGTGAAAGGCTCATCTATAAAGCACTTGGGTATTGAGGTTGGGGTGCTTCACAAACATGGTGGTGTTCAGGGCGGAACAGGAACTTCAGGTACAGTGGTGCCTTAAATGGGAATGAATAGAAATACGGGTGCTCAGATTGATGATTTAGATCATTTGAAACAGAGTATCGAAGATATTCTCACCACACCTATTGGCACACGCGTAATGCGTGGTGCCTATGGATCTAGATTGTTTGAGCTTATAGATTCGCCTTTAAACCGCTCCAGTACTATTGATATTTATTCTGCAGTCGCTGAATCGCTGGCACTCTGGGAAGACCGTCTAGAGCTGCACCAAGTTAGGATCACAAGCTATAAAATTGGCGAGGTGGTTTTGAGTCTGACTGGAAAATACAAACTTGATAATAAAGTTATTAAAATTGACGGAATAGTCGTTAGGAAGTAGGTGGAATATGGCTGGTATTAATTTTGACTATCTTGCACCTCCAAAGCTTATTCAAGAGTTAGATTTTGAAAAGATTTTAGCGGAGCGAAAAGAATACTTTTTATCGCTTTATAGTGATGAAAAAGAACGTGCAAAAATGGCTAAAACAATTAGTCGCGAATCAGAACCTGTCACTAAGCTACTTCAAGAAAGTGCCTATCGAGAACTTATTTTTCGACAGCAGCGTAATGAGGATGTTAAAGCACTTTTAGTGATGTACTCATCAGGTACTGACTTAGATCATCTTGTAGCTGATCGTGGTGTTCAACGTTTAACGATTACGCCAGCTGACAATCGAGTAATGCCACCAATAGCTGAGGTGAAAGAATCAGATGATGATCTGAGATATCGCTATATTTTGGCTATGGATGGATTGAGTGTGGCTGGTCCAATCTCAGCTTATAAGTATTTCGCGCATTCGGCAGATGGTCGAGTTGGAGATGTATCTGTAATCTCACCGCCTGAAACACCATATTATTTAGATATCTTTATTCTGCAAAATGATTCGGAAACAGGTGCTGCATCAAAGGAATTAATCGATATTGTTCAAATCGCATTAAATGATGATGAGGTTAGACCGGTTTGTGATAGACCTATAGTTAAATCGGTTTCTATTGTTGAGTTTAATATTGTCGCAACTCTTTACGCACCCTTAACAGCGAATAACAGTGTTCTACTTCAGCAAGCCAGTGCAAATATTGATGCATATGTAAAAGAGCAACGCCGCATAGGGAGATCTATACGACTGAGTGCGCTTTATTCAGTTTTACATGTAGCTGGAATTGAACATGTGAAAATTGATAGCCCGGCTCAAGATATCATTTTGGATCAATCACAAGCAGGTCATTGCACTAGCGTTAAAATCAAAATGGAAGCTTATGAATGAGTGAGTTGCTACCTGTCAATTCGACCAAACTTGAGAGAAATGTTTCCGAAACTAATAGGACGGAGCTTGATGTAGAGAGTCGTTTGAGTTGCTTGATCAATACAGACACTCAGCCTGAGGCCTTTTTAAATTTCTCAGCAATTCAACATTCAGTTGATTACTGGCGTGATGATTGGTCACCATCATTAAAGCGCACTGTTATTAAAAAATCTTTTTCTGCGCATAAAATCAAAGGTACACCAGCTTCAATAAAAAATGCACTTGAGCCTTTTGGTTATGTTGTTGAAATTGTCGAATGGTTTCACACTGAGCCTAAGGGTACGCCTGGTACATTTTATTTAGAGATTGATGTGGTTGGGCAGGGCTTGAGTGAAGAAGTGAATAAGGAAGTGATTCGGCTGGTAAGTGAAAATAAGTCTGGGAGTCGACATTTGTCGAATCTACAATTTACTTCAAACCCTATTTTGATGATCAGATCAGCTATTGCTATGCAAGACGCTATTACTGTTGAAATATTGCCGAGATTATAATGAGTGAATATTACAGCATCACGACCAACGCTGGTGATGAAGCTATTGCAAAAGCAATCTCTAGCAACACAAAACTTGATATTACACATATTGCATTCGGAGATGGCAACGGATCAGTGCCGACACCGAGTAAGTCGCGAACCGCTTTAATTAAAGAAGTTCACAGGCAGAAGATATTAAAATATGAACAACATCCAAGTAAAAACAATTGGATTGTAGTGTGGGCTGTGATTCCGTCAAATATTGGTGGGTTTTATATTCGAGAAATAGGATTAATTGCTAACAATATTTTGATTAGTAATGGATCTGTACCAGCAACTTATAAAGAGGCCTCAAACGAAGCTGTCCGTGAGTATCAATTAAAATTCACTATTGATGTTAATAGTGCAGAAGTTGTGAGCTTAATTCTTGATGAATCATTGATTTTTGCAACACAAGAATGGGTGCGGCAAAACTTTATTTTGATTAAAGATATTGTTAACAATCTAACCACTGATGATGCCTTGAAAGTGCTTTCAGCTGCAATGGGGAAAAAGCTGCAAGATGAAAAGTTAAATAAAACAGATAATGCAGCATCGGCATCTAAATTACTTACAGCTCGTACTATATCTGTCTCAGGGGATGCAACAGGTTCTACTTCTTTTGATGGAGCATCGAATAGAAGCATTATATTGACACTGGCAAACTCTGGCGTGGTTGAGGGTACATACGGCTCACCAATCAAAACTCTTGTAGCAACATATAATAATAAGGGGCTTGCGACAGCAATTACTGAAAAAGACATTCCTACTTTCACTGGATCAACATCAGTGGGCTTGGTGCCAGGACGTAGCGGCAAAACGACTACAAAGTATTTACGAGAGGATGGCCAATGGGGTACACCACCTAATACGACTTATACGCTCATCCCACTCGCTGAGCTCAAATCTGGCACAGAAGACACACCAAGAGTTGTTAATGCTCAATTGTTAAAAGAAGCGGTTCAGCATTTTGCACCAGTGCAAACAAGTATTACTGGTAATGCCGGATCTGCATCAACGTTAAACCCTGGGGCGAAAATCAACGGGGTAACGTTTACTGGTGATAAAGATATTGTTTGCGGTTTTGGTGTAAATCAAAAGTGGTATAATGAGCTAAGCCGAAGGGCATTTAACACTATCTTTAAAAACACAAACCCTTGGCCAATTTTTATAGAATATAGTGTCAGAATCAGCATCCCCCAATCCCATGTTAGGTTGTATGTCAATGGTGAACTTTATGTTAAATCTTCAACCGGCTCTGTGAAAAAGGTTATCATAGTTGGGCCAGGGAGCACGTATGAATTAAAGCCATATAGAGATTCAATGGACTTGGAGCCAGATATCCCGATATCATCAAATGGGATTATCCTTACATCTTGGGAGGAATACAAGTGAGATACTTTAAAAAAGAGGGCTCTGTACATGCGTTTGATGATACTCAATATCACCTGATCACTGGTGAGTACATTGAGATGTCTGCTGAAGAAATTGAAGCACACATTAATCCGCAAAGTGCTCTTTCGAATGAAGAAAAACTCGCACTATATACAGCATCACTTCGACCGTTAACTCGACGACAATTTAAACTCGCATTACTGGCAAACAGTATGCTTGATCAAATTGATGTGGCGATTGCGTCAATTAAAGACGATTACACACGATCAGTGATCCAGATTGAATATGGTGAAGGCACAGAGTTTCATCGTACAAGTGAATCAGTTATCGCGATGTGTGGCTTACTCAAGCTTTCAACTGAGCAAGTAAATGAAATGTGGGAATATGCATTAACGCTTTAGTGTGTGAAAAGGTGAATAATGAAAACATTAGCACTATGATTAAAAATGAATCCATACAAACGATGTGGATTCATGATGGATAACTTTTTACATGGTATTCAAAACGTCACGGTAGATGATGGTGCGCGACCAATTACGACTGTCCGAAGCTCGACAATTGGCTTGATTGGTACAGCACCTGATGCTGATGAAGAATTATTTCCGCTTAACACGCCAGTTTTAATTGCTGGTTCACGTACACAGGCTGCAAAGCTTGGTGTGTCTGGCACTCTTTCCGATGCTGTTGATTCAATCTTCGACCAGATTGGTGCATTAGTCATTGTGGTTCGAGTTGATGAGGGATCTAGTGAAACAGAAACTCTAGCAAATATTATCGGTGGCAATAATTCTATTAATGGCGGCTATGAGGGTGTGCACTGTTTTTTAGCCGCAGAAAATATTGTAGGTTTTGCGCCAAAAATTCTAATTGCGACTGGCTTTACTCACAATCGACAAGATGGTGATGCAAATCCTGTCACCTCCGAGCTGAATGCTATTGCTCCGCGTTTGGGTGCAGTTGTTATTGCAGATGGCCCGAACACAAATGATGCAGATGCGATAGCCTACTCCAAAGACTTTGATTCAAAGCGAATCTTCTTAGTCGATCCTAAGTGTAAAAAAGTAGTAAATGGTGAAACTGTCACTGCATGGTCAAGTGCCTACGTCGCTGGTCTGATTGCTAAATCTGACAATGAACGTGGCTGGTGGTGGTCTCCATCAAACCAGCCGATTAGTGGTATTACTGGCACCGATCGAGCAATTGATTTTCAAATGGGCGATCCCAACAGTCGCGCTAACCTTTTAAACGAATCCAATGTGGCCACGATTATCCGCCAGAATGGCTATCGTTTATGGGGTAACCGTACTTTGTCATCTGATGCTAAGTGGGAATTCTTGTGCGTGGTTCGAACAGCAGACATGATCAATGAATCATTAAATGCAGCACATTTATGGGCTGTCGATCGCGGTATTACTAAAACCTATGTTGAAGATGTTGTTGAAGGTGTAAATGCCTATTTGCGCTACTTGAAGAACATTGGCGCGATTATTGGTGGTTCATGCTGGGCAGATCCTGAGCTAAATACACCGGATCAAATTGCGCAGGGTAAAGTGTATTTCGATTTTGACTTCACGCCAGTTTACCCAGCTGAGCATATTATTTTCCGTTCTCATTTGGTCAATGACTATATCAAAGAGATCTTTTCTTAAGGAGTATTGAAATGGGTGTAGCAAAAGATATTCGTAAGAATTTTAATCTCTTTGTTGACGGTAAAGGTTTCGCAGGAAATACCGATGAAGCCAATATGCCTGAGTTATCTCTTCAAACTGAAGAGTATCGTGCCGGTGGTATGGATGCGCCGATCGATCTCACAATGGGCATGGAAAAATTAACAGCCGACTTTACTTTGAACTCACACAGTAAAGATGTGCTGTCTCTTTTTGGTATCAAAGAAGGCAACACCAAGTCATTCACTGTACGTGAAGCCATGGAATCATTTGACGGTACTGTAACGGCTGTTGTTCATAATCTGACAGGGAAAATCGTTAAAATCAGCCAAGGTACATCTAAGGCAGGCGAAGCACCCAAAGATAAATATGATTTATCTTTGACTTATTACAAGCAAACAATTGGCGGCACTGTTGTTCATGAAATTGATGTGATCAACATGGTTCGTATTATTAATGGCACAGATGTATTAGCGGATATTCGCTCAGCGTTAGGAATGTAAAATGACAACTCAAAAAGAATATATTCAAGAAAATGAAGGTATGAACCAAATTACATTAAGCCGTGCTTATGGTGGTTTGAATCAGATCAGTATGCGCGAACCAACAGTGCAAGATTTACTTTCTGCTGAGTTACAAAGCAAAGGCACATCAAGTGCTGAGCAAGAAATTACTATGTTTGCAAATCTATGTGAGATTGCTCCTGATTTTATTAAAGGGCTGGGTCTTAAAGATTACAAACGCATCCAAGAGTCATACACACTTTTTACCGAATAAGTGCAAATGACATTCGACAAATGACGATTGCACTTTCATCCACCACATCGTGGCCATTGTCAGAAATACAAAGTATGCCAATTTCAAGGCTGATGTGGTGGTGTGATGGACTCCCTAGAGAAACCGCTTAAGTGCGGTTTTTCTTTGCATAAGTGAATAATGAATAAAAGCCAACATAAATAAAAAATGACACATTGGTTTTGGTGTGTCGGATGCGATGTCAAATAAGAAGTTAAGTGCAATTATCACTATTGGTGGTGCGGTCGCAGGTTCTTTGCGAACAGCTATTAGCGGCACAACCACACAGTTGGGAAAAATTGGATCTGAAATTCAGCGTGTTAAAAAGAGTCAAGTCATGCTGGGCGAGTCCATCCGAACTTTTGGCGGCATGGGTAAAAATGTAGATAATCTGCGTGCACGCTATTCCAAAGTTACAGAAGAATTAAACCGTCTTACCAAGACGCAAGAGAAATTAAACCGCATAGAAGAATTAAGACAAAAGAATGCCTCGGTAAGAAGTACTGCTGGAAGTGTGTTGGGTGGAGCTGTAGCTGCATCTGCAGCGATGATTGTCCCTGTTAAGCTGGCAATTGATTTTGAAAGCGCAATGGCAGATGTGAAAAAAGTATTTAGTGGCACGGATTCACAGTTTAAATCAATCAACACAGAAATTCTCAAGATGTCCACAACCTTACCAATGGCTGCGAAAGATATCGCAAATATTGTTGCCTCTGGTGCACAGTCTGGTATCGCGGCTGGTGAGTTAACCAAGTTTGCTGAAACCGCTGTAAAAATGGGCGTAGCATTTGATATCGGCGCTGAAGAGTCAGGTCAAGCAATGGCAGAAATGCGTACAGCATTTAAAATGTCACAATCTGAAGTAACAACATTAGCGGATAAAATTAACTTTCTAGGAAACACAACACCAGCCGCAGCAAAAGGGATTATGGAGATTGTTCAGCGGATTGGACCATTAGGTGAAGTTGGTGGGTTTGCTTCTGGATCTATTGCAGCACTAGGTGCAACGATTAGAGGAATGGGGGTTGCTGAGGAGGTAGCGGCAACAGGTATCAAAAATATGATGCTTGCCTTGGTTGCTGGCGAATCAGCTACAAAAAGTCAGAAAGCCGTATACAAAGAACTAGGCTTGGATTCTGAAAAAATTGCCAAAGGTATGCAAGTTAATGCTGAAGCTACAACATTAAATGTATTGAAGCAAATTTCTAAATTGGATAAGTATCGACAAGGATCTATGCTTAAAGAGCTTTTTGGTTCCGAATCACTTGGCTCAATCGCGCCTCTACTTACCAATATGGATGCTTTAGAGAAAAATTTAAATGGTGTGTCTCAAGCAAATAAAAAGGCGTGGGATGGCTCCATGCAGTCCGAGTATGAGGCACGAGCAAACACAACAGCAAACAAACTTCAATTACTAAAAAATAATGCCGCTGGTTTGGGGATTACAATAGGGACTGTATTGTTACCTGTTGTGTCATCAGCAGCAGAAAGCATGTCTCAAGTTATTGGGTCTGTAACCAGTTGGGCACAAGCAAACCCACAGCTGGCGTCTACACTTACTAAAGTAGCGGTTGGTGCTATTGCTGTCGTAGGAGGTATTGCAGCAGTAGCACTTGCTGTGACAACAATTATTGGACCAATTGCACTGGCGGTAAGTAGTTTTTCTGTTTTGGGGGCTAGCTCTGGTGTGGCAATCACCATGCTTGGCAAAATGATTGCACCCATCAAGATGATTGGTACTGTATTTGGTATTGTTGGAAAAGCGATGTTAGCTAATCCAATGGTTTTGGCGATTGTAGCTATTGTCGCCGTGGTAGCTGGCGCAGCATATCTGATTTATAAAAATTGGGAGCCGATCAAAGCGTTTTTTTCGGATTTATGGAGTAGTGTTCAGTCTACTATTAGTTCAGCTTGGGGTGGAATTAAATCGACATTGTCAGGTGCTTGGGATGGTATTACGGGGGTATTTAACACTGGTGTCAATTTCATTAAAAGTGTTATTAAAAGCATAGATGAAGTATTTGCAAACAATCCAATTTTGAATTTATTAGTTCCTATTATTGGTATACCTCGATTAATTATCGCCAACTGGTCTACTATTTCATCTTTCTTTAGTCAGCTATGGGCGACAATCTCAAGCTATTTTATGGTTGGGGTAAATACAATTAAAACTTATTTCGTGAATGGTTTTAATGCTGTTTACGGTGTAGTTAGTAATGTATGGACTTCAATTACCTCTTTTATTGGATCTGCATTTACAGCTGTATCTGGTGTGATTAGTGCTGGAATGACTGCGATCGGCTCATTTATGTCTAGTGCATGGAGTGGGATCAAAAGTATTGTTTCTACTGCATGGACAGGTCTTTGCACTCTATTTTTGACTATCACACCTCTTGGCTACATTGTGCAAAACTTTGATGCTATTAAATTGTTTCTGTCGAACTTGGCAGGTAGCTTCATGACAATTGGGAAAAACATTATTGATGGTCTGATTTCTGGGATCTTGTCGGGTTTTGAAAAATTAAAAAGTGTTTGGAAAAGCATTAACAGCTATATGCCTGACTTTATGAAAAAGAAGATGGATATTCACTCACCGTCACGAGTTATGGCAGGCCTGGGGGGATTTATTGTTGATGGTATTGGTGTTGGTATGGAGAAGCGTACGCCTGCTTTAAGACAGCAATTTGGTGGGGTGTTGAATTCATTTAACCAAGCACCGCCTGCACCAAGTCTAAGATCTGCCGCTATTCAGCCTAATAGCGCGAGAGCTTTGGGTAGCGATGGTGGTAGCAGTAGTGGATTAGCTCCGAACATAACTATCACGATTCATGCTGCACAAGGGCAGAGCGCAGATGAAATTGCAAATATGGTGATGCAAAAGCTTAACCGAGCAAAAGGTATTGCTCAACGTGGCTCAATGGTTGACTGGGGGTATGCGCAATAATGGATGGTCATGTATACGGTAAATTTACGATGATGGCGCTTGGACCGTTTAAATTTGGCATTGATACGGCAGCATATCAGGAGCTGAGTCGAACAACTGAATTTAAATGGGCAGAGCAACCTGTTTTTGGGGAGCTAGATAATCTGCAGTACTTAGGTCCCGGTGCAGACGTCATAACATTAAACGGTGTGATTTTCCCTGAATTTAAAGGTGGATTTGAACAGCTAGATGGCCTGAGGGCGCTGGGTGGTGTCGGGCAGCCACACATGCTGGTATCCGGTACTGGTAAAGTAATGGGTCAGTGGGTTATTAATAGCGTTGAAGAGGGTCAGGGTGTCTTTGCTGCGATGGGTGTTCCTCGTAGACAAGAATTTACATTAAGTATCAAGAAGTTTGACTGGTAGCTAAATGGCATCATATATGACGAAAGATGGCGATACAGTGAGTTATATCGCCCATAAATATTATGGCAATACTAGCAATAGAATTGTAGAGAAAATCTTTGATGCTAATCCACGATTGTCTGATCAGCCAGCTTGTCTACCGGGCGGGATACTCATTGAATTGCCAACTCAAGAAAGCATTACAAATGTGTCAAATAAGAAGGTGAAGTTATGGGATTAGCTCCATGCTTTCAAGTCATAGCAAATGGCAATGATATTAGTCAGTCGATATTTGACCTCCTAGAATCTATCAGCGTTACAGATCAGACTGGTTATGAATCCGATACCTGTGAAATAAATTTAATTGATGATCCGGACAACCCAATCGACATGCCGCCACGTGGAGCCGAATTAGAGATTGCAATAGGCTACGATGGCTCGATGGTCAAGATGGGGCTTTTTGTTGTCGATGAGGTTGAGCTTTCAGGACCACCATCAAAGATGGTAATACGAGGTCGTGCTTCTGTTCAGGTTGAGAGCAGTCAAGGCAAAAAAGCTTTGCAATCTCAAAAGTCACGAACATGGCCCAAGGATTCAACTATCTCAGAAGTGATTTCCAAGGTTGCGGGTGAGCACGGTTTAGGATCCAAGATCAGTAGCTCGCTACAAGCAATCAAGTTGCCCCAAATATCACAGTCAGATGAATCTGATTTGGCATTTTTGATGCGCCTAGCCAAGAGGTATGATGCGATCTGTAAGCCCGCTGGTGGCAAGATCGTCTTTGTAAAAAGGGGGGAGGAAGATACAGGCACAGTAACGCTATCAAAAAATCAGGTTTCAAGCTGGTCTATGACCCGAAGTTCAGCAGAGAGCAATGGTTCAGTTATTTGCTATTGGTATGAAAAGGCTAAGGCTAAAAAACATGAAGTAAAAGTCGGGGATGGTGAGCCTGTTAGAAGATTGAGACACAACTATCCCGACGAGGCTAGTGCACAAGCAGCTGCCCAAGCAAGTCTCGATACTTCAAGGCGTAATGAAGATAAATTAACGGTAGGCATGCCAGGCGATCCAAACATTTCCGCAGAAACAAATTTAATTATGAGTGATTTTAGAGAAGGTATTGCAGGGGATTGGGTGATTGAACAGGCTACGCATAGCATTGATAAGTCTATCGGTTTTAAGACAAGTATTGAGGCTGTGAAAAGTTTGAGTGATGAAGATTAATGCTATCCTACGTTGCTAGCAAAGAAACATGCCTTGTTGCATACTTTGCTAGCTTTTAAATAAGTTCATGACTTTTAATTGTTTTTGATTTTGAGTAATTATTTTTAATCTCATCACAATAGTCAGACCAGTGCTGCATCATCACCTTTCTTTTAGCTAAGTGCTTTGTTCTGTTATATGCACGCCCATGCATGTCTTTAACCCTGTGCGCGAGCTGTTGTTCAATAATCTCAACAGGGTAACTTAAAACCTCTTCTAAAATAGTACGTGCAGATGCACGAAAACCATGCCCGCACACTTCTTCTGATGTATAGCCCATCCTTCGCAAAGCTTGATTAATTGTATTTTCTGACATTGGTTTTGCATTTGTTGCGATGCTTGGGAAAACAAATTGACTGTGCATGGTTACTGGCTTTAGCTCCAGAAGCGCTGCTAATACTTGTTTTGAAAGCGGGACAATGTGCTGAACGCCAGTTTTATTTTTTGTTTTTGGTGGGGTATAAGACCAAGTTGCTTCCTCTAAATCTATATCAGTCCATTTCGCATGACGCAATTCACCCGGACGAACAAAAACAAGTGGTGCTATTTTTAAAGCTGTTCGAGTAATAAAAGTACCTTCATAAAAATCTATGTCATGCAAAAGTTGAGCAAAGTCGAACACTTCAGTAAGAGCTGATAAATGTTTAACCTGAGGAGCTTTTAGTGCTCCGCGTAAATCTTGTGTGACATCACGTTCACAGCGTCCAGTTGCAACTCCATATCTAAATATTTGACCGCATTTTACTTTTACTTTTTTTGCAGTTTCGAGCTTGTCTTGTTTTTCATAGAAACGGCAAATATTAAGCACCTCAACAGGTGTAATTTTATCTATCGGTTTTTTACCGATATATGAATTAATAACTTCAAGCAGACGAGTTTGGCCTTTAATGGTTGACTCAGCTAAATTTTGTTTAGAGAACCATTCTGCAGCAACACCAGCAAATGTATTTTTCTCAGACAAAATGTGTTCTTGTATGATGCGCTTTTTCTCTTCATGCGGATCGATGTCTTGTGCAATGAGAGAGCGTGCATCTTCACGTTTCTGTCTTGCTTCAGCAAGGCTTACCTCAGGATATGGTCCAAAACTTAAAGTATTTCTTTTTTTAGTGAATGGTCTGGAATAATCAAAGCGCCAAAATTTTTGCTGATTCTTATCGATGTAAAGGTAGAGACCATAACCATCTGATAACTTGATCGGCTTATCGACTGATTTCGCTTTTTTTATCTTCGCATCTGTAAGCGGTACAACGGTTTTAGGCATTTTTGCGGTATCACTTTTGCGGTATTTTCTCGATACCGTAAAAGATACCGTAAAAAATATTGGGTTATGCTGGACTATGACGGACTATTAAACTCTATAAGTGTTAGCCGATCAATTGATTTTATTATGTTTGGCGGACTATGATGGATTATCATGGAATCTAGGGTGGTGCGCTCTGCGGGACTCGAACCCACGTCGGTCGCTTAGGAGGCAACTGCTCTATCCAGTTAAGCTAAGAGCGCAAGACGGAGGCTAATGTACTCCTATTTTAGCTAAAAAAAAAGTTATTGCCGAAACAATAACTTTTTAAATTACTTAGTCTTTATGAACTTCATTGGGGTCAATGTCGCTCAAATCTTTAGGATTAAGATAGTTAAACATTAATAACATGACTGTAATCCAAACAGGGATCATTAGAACAGATTCCATAAAGCCCTGAGTCCACATAATAAATAGAACTAAAGCAATAAAGATCAGAACGATGTAGTTGCTGACTGGTGCCCAAAGTGCAGGATAAGACGTTGTAAAATTCAAAATACGTTTTGCACGACGGAACTGTAAGTGAGTCATGGTAATCATCGCCCAGTTCAGGACAAGTGCACCAACCACCACATACATTAAGTGACCAAGTGCATCTTCGGGTACGAAGTAGTTTAAGAGTACACAGCCGAAAATCAGTACTGCAGAAAGTAATACTGCTGGAATTGGTACGCCACTTTTGTTGGTTTTAGCGAAAACTTTTGGGGCATTACCTTGTTTTGCCAAGCTGTAAAGCATACGGCTATTGGCATACATACCGCTGTTATAAACAGACAGTGCTGCAGTTAGGATAATGAAGTTCAGTAAATGTGCAGCCCAATCAATTCCTAGTTGGCTAAAGATCATCACAAATGGACTTTTGTCTAGACCACCTAGTTCAAGTTGATTCCATGGCACAAGTGACAATAGAATAGTTAAAGAACCCACGTAGAAAATCAAAATACGAAATACAACTTGGTTAATCGCTTTAGGAATAGTTTCTTTTGGATTTTCAGCTTCTGCCGCCGCCATACCAATCAGTTCAATACCACCGAAGGCGAACATCAAGAAAGCCAACATGAAGAATAAGCCTTCAAAACCATTTGGGAAGAAGCCGCCCTGACTCCATAAGTTGGTAAATGATGCTGTTGAGTTGGCATCTGCAGTCAGTAGCAAATACAAACCAAATACGATCATCGAAATAACCGCAGTGACTTTAATAATCGACAGCCAAAACTCTGATTCACCATAAAACTTCACATTACCTAAGTTTACTAAAGTAATGATCACGAAGAAGAATAGTACAGATGCCCACGCTGGAATATGAGGCCACCAATAATTAATGTATTTCGCAACAGCGGTGAGTTCTGTCATTGCCACTAAAATATAGAGAATCCAGTAGTTCCAACCTGTTAAGAAACCTGGAAATTTCCCCCAATATTTATATGCAAAATGGCTAAATGAACCTGCTACAGGTTCATGGACGATCATTTCACCCAACTGACGCATAATTAGAAAGGCGATCAGACCGCCAATGGCGTAGCCGAGAATAATGGATGGTCCAGCAGATTGAATCACATGCGCTGAGCCCAAGAATAAGCCTGTACCAATTGCACCACCCATGGCAATCAATTGAATATGACGATTCTTTAAGCCACGCTTGAGTTCGGAGGAATTGGTAGTCAAGTTACTCTTCCCGAGAATGGTTTAATTTTGGTAATTGTAATGTATAGAGAATAAATAGCCTAGTAGCTCAAAATTGATGAAAAATATTTATATATTTAATAACCTATTTTTCGTTTTAAATGCTGAATTAAAAATTTATGAATCAATAGATTAATTTTATTTTAATTGAAATTCTGATACTTGGCTTTATATGGAAAAGGTATCGAATGTTGTTTTTTTATACTTAAGTCATGTGATTGTTAAAACTTCAATTAAACATTGTATGATGCAAAAGTGCAGAAAAGAACGCTCTGCCAAAACACAATGATAAAGATTAAGGATTCAATAAAAATGAGTTTTGCTCCCCAAATTAAGATTGCAGCGACTTATATGCGTGGTGGTACAAGTAAAGGTGTATTTTTCAAGCTAGATGATTTACCGCTTGCAGCACAACAAGCTGGAAAAGTTCGCGACCAACTTTTATTGCGTGTGATTGGCAGTCCAGATCCTTATGGCAAACAAATTGATGGGATGGGGGGAGCGACTTCAAGTACCAGTAAAACCGTGATTTTGGCAAAAAGTTCACAGTCTGAGCATGATGTAGATTATCTATTTGGACAAGTGTCGATTGATAAAGCATTTGTCGACTGGAGTGGTAACTGCGGAAACTTAACGGCAGCGGTTGGTGCATTTGCCATTTCAAATGGTTTGGTTGAGGCATCACGTATTCCTGAGAATGGTTTGTGTACGGTTCGTATTTGGCAAGCCAATATTCAAAAGACCATTATTGCGCATGTACCTATTATTGATGGTGCAGTACAAGAAACTGGTGATTTTGAACTAGATGGTGTGACCTTCCCAGCAGCCGAAGTTCAAATTGAATTTTTAGACCCCGCAGATGATGGTGAAGATGGCGGCGCTATGTTCCCTACAGGGAATTTGGTCGATACCTTAACCGTACCCGATGAAGGCAGTTTCCCTGCAACATTTATTAATGCAGGTATTCCAACGATCTTCTTAAATGCAGAAGATATTGGTTATGTCGGCACTGAACTGCAAGATGCGATCAATGGTGATGCCAAGGCATTGGCCCGTTTTGAAAAAATCCGTGCTTATGGTGCACAACAAATGGGTTTGATTTCAGATATTGCAGAAGCAGAGCAGCGTCAACATACCCCAAAGATTGCATTTGTTTCAAAGCCGAAAGCCTATACATCTTCGAGTTCTAAACAAATTTCAGAACAAGATACGGACTTATTGGTTCGTGCCTTGTCGATGGGGAAACTGCATCATGCCATGATGGGCACAGCGGCAGTTGCCATTGGTACAGCTGCGGCGATACCGGGGACGCTTGTGAACTTAGCCGCGGGTGGTGGGGAGCGAGAAGCTGTGCGTTTTGGACATCCATCTGGGACGCTACGTGTAGGTGCGCAAGCAATTTATGAAAATGGTCAGTGGGTCGTTAAAAAAGCCGTGATGAGCCGAAGTGCGCGTGTCTTAATGGAAGGCTGGGTGCGTATTCCTGCGGATAGTTTAGATTAAGTATTTAACATCTCATTTGAAATCAGCCTCTGCTTTGCAGGGGCTTTTTTTTGCCTTTATCTTTTATATGAATAAGCAAATCATGAATTGGTATATATTTTTATATAATATGAACTGCATTTAATATTAGAAAGTTTCTGTGATTTATGTCAGATTAATTTTGTTAGCATTTTGCGTAGCTTTACCCTGAAAAAAAGTAGCGAAACCATGCTTAAAAAAGACTTATTGACATCCTCACCCCCTTAAAAGAGGGTGATTCCTACAGCTAGACGCTTATGCCCAAGCGCAAGAATGTTTAGAGCTGAGTTTATATCTCGATCATGAGCTGTACCACAGCTCATGCACTCCCATT
>NZ_VOYN01000034.1:0-37831 GCF_013420275.1 Acinetobacter sp. YH01020 | reverse complement strand
ATCAATTACTGACAAAAATTTGCTCAAATAAACTTCGAGTAATTTCTACCATCAATCAATGAAAATAATTTCGATCAATCAACCAGTAAAAATCCACACAAGTTGTTCTTCATAATCTCTTAATGATCTTCTCGATGATTCGTCATCATCAAGCTAGGTCGGCTATATTACTCTTTATTTCTAAAGAGTCAACTGGTAATTCAAATTATTTTTAAACTTATCAAATAAAACCCAACTCAATCAATTCATCTAATAAGTCATTGTTTTATCAGAAGTTTTAATCTTCATCACCGCCGATGGATATGCATTCTACAGCATTTCATATTCGTTGCAACACCTTTTTATGATTTATTTTACGCATGTCGCTTTTTTAAACACATAAACATTCTTTTGTATTATTATTGGGCTATATACGCCCTATTTCATATAATAAAACGTATATACACCCAATTTTCTTTCCATTTAATTTAAGACTTTTTTGATTTCGTATGGTTGTTTTTAAAAAAACTGCCTATTTAATAATGGCGTGCTCTATTTCACCCTTATTATATGCAGCTCCCACAGCAAATATTTTCACAACCACTTTCTCTATTTTGAGTTATGCCAAGTGGGAAACCACTTCACCCAAATTTTGCGTAATTAATAATTCAAGTTTAGTCAATGATTTTAAAAAACTTGCGCCAACCCACAGCACTTATAAAATTACAGCCATCAATGTGAATGACATCAAATCCAGTCATTGCCAAGTTTTATTTTTTTCCAACCTAACAGCAAAAGAAGAACAGAGCATTTTAAACAATCATGTCAATTTCCCTGCCCTCTCTCTAAGTAGCAACAATAGTGAGTGTGAGTCGGGCAGTGCATTTTGTTTGTATAAAAAAAATCAGAGTTATTCGTTTAAAATTAATATGGAAAGCTTAACGCAATCACAAATACATATTGATCCACGGGTTTTATTACTGGCGAAGTCATCGGAGTCAGCTGAATGAAACAACTCTATAACCCAATTACATTACACCAATTATTTACACGTTCGCAGCTCACCATCTTTGCTTTAACTTTTACGATTTGTTCTGCGATTTTTTTGGTGATTTCCACCTATACCATGCATACATATGCAAAAAACAGCTTAACGATTTTATCGAACGCGATAAACGAACGCGTTCAACCTGCTGTGGTCTTTAATGACCAAACAACGATGCGTCAAATTTTAAATGAATACACCCAACTGTATCCTATTCGCTCTATTGAAATTACAAACCATCAAAATGCATCGCTTGCTCATGCCGAGCAACAAGAAATTTCAACATTTTCCAGCCAAGCGATTTTGGATTATTTCTTTTTTAGCCAACCGATTCGTTTAGATATCCATCATGATCAGAAAAGTTATGGCGAACTGATCGTATATGGAAACTCTTCAGATTTAGTTAGTTTCTTCCATAAAATTTTGCTGGGTTTATTTTTAGGTTTCATTCTTTTATTGGCTACTGTGTTTTGGTCGGTGAACTCTGTTTATCAATACTTAATGCAATCCGTTCGCTCTATTGTTGAATCAGCTCAAACCATTAGTATTAAGAAAGATTATAAAATGCGGGTTTCAAACTCTGATATTCAAGAATTACACGCACTCAGTACCGCCTTTAATGGTTTACTTAGTGAAATTGAACAGTCAAATAAAAACTTAATTTCAGAAAATGACAAGCTAATTCATCTAGCACGTCATGATGCATTAACCCAATTACCAAATCGCAATTATTTTTATGAAAAGCTGTTTGAGCTATTTGACTTACAAGCGAACGCTGCCGTGTTCTTTGTCGATATTGAAAACTTTAAACATGTGAATGACCAATATGGACACTTAGCTGGGGATGCTGTACTGCGCGCCTCATCACACTGTTTAAAGCAAGCACTGCCAGATGATGCTTTCGTTGCGCGACTCGGTGGTGATGAATTTGCAATTATTATCAATCGTTTAAATTTCTTGACAGAACTCGAAGTCTTTTGTCACAAAATACATGAATGCTATGGCTCCACATTTGTTTATGAGCAACATAATATTGCATTACAAGCTAATATTGGTGTGGCACTGATCCAAAATGCGAAATCACCAGGAGATCTGATCGCAGATGCGGATCGCGCCATGTATGATGCTAAACTTTCGAATAATCATTGGTGCATTGCACCACAACGCCCCAACTCATAGGATTTGCTATGTTAAAGAACGCATTTAAAGTTTTATTTATACTTGCATTCACGGCCACTATGACAGCCTGCATGAGTTTAGGTAATTTAAGCTACAAACAAGCACGCATGCTTAAAAAAGAAGGTTTTGTCTTAACCAATGATGGTTGGACACTTGCCTTACCAGAACGTCTTTTATTTGGTTTTGATGATTATCAAATTCAACCGCACCAACAAGGCAAGTTAAATACACTTGCCACTCAACTGATTAAATATGACCTGAATAAAATTAAGTTTATTGGTCATACGGATAATGTTGGACAAGCCAATTACAACCAACAACTGTCAGAAAAACGTGCGCAAAGCGTTGCAAACGTCTTCTTAAAGCAAGGTTATAACAGTTCAAATATTCAAATTATTGGTCGTGGTGCTGAACAGCCGATGGTTTCCAATGACACCGAAACAAATCGTGCCATCAACCGTCGTGTAAATGTCACCATCATCCCCTAAATAGCGGAATTTGGAAAAGCCACCTTCAGGTGGCTTTTTTATTTTTTATAAATTTCAGGCATAAAAAAACCGCTAAATGCGGCATCTTTTTCATAGTATTGCTTTTGAGATAAATGGTCGGAGCAGTAGGATTCGAACCTACGACCCCCTGGTCCCAAACCAGGTGCACTACCAGGCTGTGCTATGCTCCGCTTTCAACTTTAAAAGTTGGGGTGAATGATGGGATTCGAACCCACGACAACCGGAATCACAATCCGGGGCTCTACCAACTGAGCTACATCCACCATCATGTTCTTGCTTGTGAATAACCAATATAACGCATTTTAAATTACAGGCATAAAAAAACCGCTGTATGCGGTATCTTTTATCGACCGTTTTCTTTGAGAAAATGGTCGGAGCAGTAGGATTCGAACCTACGACCCCCTGGTCCCAAACCAGGTGCACTACCAGGCTGTGCTATGCTCCGAATTGGGGTGAATGATGGGATTCGAACCCACGACAACCGGAATCACAATCCGGGGCTCTACCAACTGAGCTACATCCACCATCACAACAAGTTTCAGATTCTAGTATCAGAACACCATTAAAATGGCGCGCCTGACAGGATTCGAACCTGTGACCATCCGCTTAGAAGGCGGATGCTCTATCCAACTGAGCTACAGGCGCATTACCGATGACATAGACTATCACGCGATTTTTGCCTTGAGAAATTGGTCGGAGCAGTAGGATTCGAACCTACGACCCCCTGGTCCCAAACCAGGTGCACTACCAGGCTGTGCTATGCTCCGTTTCATCTCAGCTTTCGCTGTATCGCATATCGTGCGGTACGGTGTGCATTCTAGGCGTGACGTTGATTAACGTCAACACCTATCTTCAAAAAAACATAAAAAATCATTTCAAGCGATTATTTATCAAGCACTTTAATCATTTTTCAAGCAAAAATTAACGTTTTAAACTGGCACTGAAATTCAACATCCGATCTAAAGGCAATTTAGCACGCTCAGCGAGCACTGGATCTACGAAAATTTCCTGATCGCCTTTTTGTAAAACTTCCAGAATACCATCCAATTCATTCATCGCCATCCAAGGGCAATGCGCACATGAACGACAAGTCGCTCCCTCACCTGCCGTCGGTGCTTCGATGAGAATTTTATTCGGCACAGCTTGCTGCATTTTATAAAAAATACCGCGATCTGTTGCCACGATTAAACGTTCGTGTGGCAAGGTTTGTGCAGCCTTGATCAATTGTGAGGTACTACCAACGGCATCTGCAATATCCACCACAGATTCTGGTGACTCTGGATGTACCAAAACTGCTGCATCGGGATACAGCGCTTTCATATTGGCAATACCACGCGCACGGAACTCTTCATGAACAATACACGCCCCATCCCATAGCAACATGTCTGCACCGGTTTTCTTTTGAATATAACGACCAAGATGCTGATCAGGTGCCCAAATAATTTTTTCACCTAAACTATCTAAATGCTCAACAATTTCAACAGCACAGCTCGAGGTTACCACCCAATCTGCACGCGCTTTCACTGCCGCCGAGGTATTGGCATATACTACAACCGTATGATCCGGATGTGCATCGCAAAATTTGGTAAATTCATCGACCTGACAGCCCAAATCAAGTGAGCATGTTGCCTCCAGAGTAGGCATCAGTACGGTTTTTTCAGGAGATAAAATCTTCGAGGTCTCCCCCATGAATTTCACCCCTGCAACCACCAACGTCGTTGCTTCATGATCCCGACCAAAACGTGCCATTTCAAGTGAATCCGAAACGCATCCACCGGTCAGTTCTGCTAGTTCCTGCACTTCAGGATCACAGTAATAGTGTGCAACAAGGACAGCGTTACGTTTTTTGAGTTCCGCTTTAATTAATTCAAACTTATCAAGCTTTGCAGCTTCCGTTAAGTGATGCTCTTTAACATCGCCCAAACGATCCAAATGCGCTTGTACAATTGATTTTGCTTCATTTGCAATTAAGTTGTTTGCATTATTCATCACAACGTCTTCTCTATCCTTAATGCCTGTTACTACACAGGTGCTTCACAACTGACCTATAAATATGGCACTTGGCTATTTTTACCGGTCATTAAAAAGTTCCACTTATAAAAAAGCCTCACAACGGAGGCTTTTCAAAAACATCAAATTTATGAACGGTAATCTGCGTTAATCTTAACATAGTCATACGACAGGTCACAGGTATACACAGTATCTCGCGCACTGCCACGTCCTAAATCTACACGGATCGTGATCTCAGATTTCTCCATCTCTGCAGCCCCTGCTGCTTCGGTATAATCTGCTGCGGCACCACCGTCTTTACAGATTTGAACATCACCTAACCAGACCTGAATTTTTTCAACATCTAAGTTTGGCACACCGGCATAACCAATAGCTGCCAAAATACGGCCCCAGTTTGGATCTGATGCGAAGATTGCAGTTTTAACCAACGGTGAATGTGCAATGCTATAAGCAATATCACAACATTCTTGAGTATCTGCGCCGCCTTCTACCGCCACAGTAATAAACTTCGTCGCACCTTCACCATCACGGACAATGAGCTGTGCAAGACGTTTCATTACACGTGTTAACACGTCTAAAACAGCAGCATAACGTGAATCTGATTCTGAAGTAATTTCTACGCCACCAGCTTGGCCCGTTGCAATCAAAATACATGAGTCATTCGTTGAGGTATCACCATCCACCGTAATACGGTTAAACGACAGGTTAACTGTGGTTTTCAAAAGCTGTTGCACCAGCTCACGGCTAATGGGTGCATCAGTTGCCACATAACTCAACATGGTCGCCATATTTGGACGAATCATGCCTGCGCCTTTAGAAATACCTGTCATGGTATACAGGACGCCATCTAACTCAAATTGTTCAGATGCACCTTTAGGTGTGGTATCTGTGGTCATAATGCCCGTTGCCGCTTCCAACCAAGCGTCTTCTTGCAAACTGTCTAATGCCGGTTGCAAGCCTTGAACCAAACGATCAATAGGTAATTGCTCGCCAATTACACCCGTTGAAAAAGGAAGGACTTCTATATTTTGAACACCTGCCAGTTCCGCCAGTTTCGCACACGTCGCCTCAGCATTTGCCATGCCAATTTTTCCAGTACCTGCATTGGCATTTCCGGTGTTAATCACTAAATAACGTGGATTACCTGCTAATAAATGCGCTTTCGAAATATGCACCGGTGCTGCACAAAATGCATTTTGAGTAAATACGCCTGCAACATTAGAACCTTCAGCAAATTCAAAAATGACAAGGTCACGTCGGTTCTGATAACGTACATACGCTTCAGCCGAACCGATTTTTACACCTTTCACCACATGCATCTGTGGCATAGATACGTCACCAACTGCCATTTTTCAACGTCCAACTATATGAGTTATAAAAAATACAGCTTAGTGCAAAATCTATAAAAAATCGAGCAGAAGCACGGTTTTGCTGTAATTTTATTGTGGATTTCTTTTGCACATAAAAAAACCAGTCTTTCGACTGGTCTTTATCGCTGTTCGTCGTAAATTAGTTACGCGCAAGCTGAGTTGCTTCATCAAGAAGCACTTGTTTCGCTTTTTGTTGACTCGCAGCAGAAAGGGCTGGGTTTTCAGCCACAATACGGTCAGCATTCGCCGCATTGGCTGCTGCAATTTTTGCAGTTTGCAATACGATTGGACGATTTGGATTGGCAAAGGTATAACGAATACCCGTACGCGGGCTTGCTACAGTCACTTGACCGTCAGTACCAATCTGTACTTGAGTTGTTGTTGGACCAACTGCTTGTTGAACTTTCTCTACAGAAGTCGTCTGAGGAGCGTTTGCAAAGGTAAAAGTTGGCAAAGCCAAAGCAGCAATCATGAACGGTTTTAGTACTTTTTTCATTGTCTTTTCCGTCTTACGGTTATTGATAGAAACTAAATAACATTTAATCAGCTGCACTGCAAATACTATTCAGGTCAGATCAGCTGAGTAAATAAAAAATCAGAGCGCGATGGCTCTGATTTATTTGAAATTAAACAATGCTGTTTAAATTTTACCGTGACATTGTTTATATTTTAGACCTGAACCACATGGGCACGGTGAGTTACGACTTTCTGGCGGAACAATCACTTGCTCTGCAGGTGTGTATTGCGCATCGATAACATCATTACCATTGGCTTCAGCCAACAAATTATCAAAGTCATTGTGTGACAATTGAAGATTCATTGATTCAGCTTGAGCCTGTTTTTGAGCTTCCATTTCTGCAAGCTCTTCGGCTGTAGGCACATGAATACGAGATAAATCTGTCACGACATCTGACTTAATCACAGCAAGCATGTTTACAAATAAGTTAAAGGCTTCTTTTTTGTATTCTTGCTCAGGATTTTTCTGTGCATAACCACGTAAATGAATCCCTTGACGTAAGTAATCCATTGCTGCCAAATGCTCTTTCCAATGGCGGTCCAATGAGTTCAACATAAAGTGACGTTCGAGCATTGCAGCCGTTTCGTCACCCATTTGCGTACGACGTGAACGGTAGTGCTGAAGAACTTCATCAGTAATACGTTCAACCAAAGCTTCCTCATCCAAACGACGATCTTGCTCTAACCACTGCGAAATTGGTAGTTCAATCGATAGATCTTCACGTAGCGCCTTTTCAAGACCTTCTATATCCCACTGATCGTGAATAGACTCAGGTGGAATATATATTTCGATCATGCCTTTAGTCACATCCTGAATCATCGTTTCGATGTAATCTTGTAAAGACGGTTCAACAAGAATTTCATCACGCTGAGAGTAAATAATCTTACGTTGTTCGTTGTTTACGTCATCGTATTTCAATAGATTTTTACGAATATCGAAGTTACGTGCTTCAACTTTACGTTGTGCATTTTCAATCGAGCGTGAAACCATTTTATGCTCAATGGCTTCATCTTCTTTCAGACCCATGGCACGCATCATTGCAACTACGCGATCACCTGCGAAGATACGCATCAAGTCATCTTCAAGCGACAAGTAGAAACGTGACACACCTGGGTCACCTTGACGGCCCGCACGACCACGTAACTGGTTATCGATACGACGAGATTCATGACGTTCTGAACCGATAATATGTAAACCGCCAGAGTTCAGCACCATTTCATGATTTTGTTCCCACTCTGCTTTCAAACGTGCTTCATCGGCTGCCGTTGGTTCTTCAATCTTCGCCAATAAGGCTTTCCAGTTACCACCCAACAGAATATCGGTACCACGACCGGCCATGTTGGTAGCAATCGTCACTGCACGCGGTGAACCCGCTTGCGCAATAATATCCGCTTCACGCTCATGTTGTTTCGCATTGAGCACTTCATGTTGAATGCCTGCTTCTTTTAGCTTATCTGATAAAATTTCAGAGGCTTCAATGGTTGCTGTACCAATCAGGATCGGTGCAACACCCGCTTCATGAACACGTTGAATTTCTTGAATGATGGCGTTGTATTTACCTTCACGGTTTAAATAGATTAAATCGTTTTGGTCATTACGAATCATCGGGCGATGGGTTGGAATCAGTACAACATCCAAGCCATAAATTTCTTTCATTTCTGCAGCTTCAGTATCTGCAGTACCCGTCATCCCTGATAATTTCTTGTAAAGACGGAAATAGTTCTGGAATGTGGTGGTTGCCAAAGTTTGGTTTTCAGGTTGAATTTCCAAACCTTCTTTTGCTTCTACTGCTTGATGCAAACCTTCAGACCAACGACGACCCGGCATGGTACGACCGGTGTTTTCATCGACAATAATCACTTCACCATCATTGATGATGTAATGCACGTTGCGTTGGTATAGGTAATGCGCACGAATGGCCGCAGAAACATGGTGTACCAAGTTCAAGTTTGCAGATGAATATAGACTTTCACCTTCAGCAAGCAAGCCCATTTGAATCAATTCAGCTTCCACGGTTTCATAACCGACTTCGGTCATTTCTACAGAACGCTGTTTTTCATCAATCCAGAAGTGACCGCCATCTGGCACCTTCTCTTCTTTTTGTGCATGAAGTTTTGGTGGAATGCTGTTAATGGCAGCATACAACTGAGAAGAGTCTTCTGATTGACCAGAAATGATCAACGGTGTACGCGCTTCATCAATCAGGATCGAATCGACCTCATCGATGATGGCATAGGTTAAGCTGCGCTGTTTTTTCTCAGCAGCAGAAAACACCATGTTGTCACGCAAGTAATCGAAACCGAATTCGTTGTTGGTACCGTAAGTAATGTCAGCTCGATACGCTTGAGCTTTTTCAGTTGGGTCTTGCATTGAGTAAATAATCCCAATGCTTAAACCTAAAAATTCGAATAATGGACGGTTTAACTCAGCATCTCGCTGCGCCAGATAATCGTTCACTGTAATCACGTGAACACCTTCACCACTAATCGCATTGAGGTAACAAGCAAGCGTTCCCATGAGGGTTTTACCTTCACCGGTACGCATCTCTGCGATCTTACCTTCATGTAAGGTAATACCACCAATCAGCTGTACGTCATAATGACGCATGCCCATGACACGCTTTGCAGCTTCACGACAAACAGCAAACGCTTCAGGTAATAATTTATCAAGGCTGTCGCCTTTGTTATAACGTTCTTTGAATTCTTCAGTTTTTGCAGATAAGTCTGCATCGCTTAGAACAGATATCGTCGGCTCGAGCGCATTAATCTTCTCTACGATTTTACGCATGCGTTTGAGTTCGCGCTCATTTTTGGTACCGAAGATTCCTCCGATCAGACTTGCCAACATGAATAGACTCTCTAAATCTTGCTTGTCAAATGAATATATTTTCTTAGTCGTTATTATGGCGCTAGAAATTCGAAGTACAAGGGTTTTGCACAAAAATCCCCTTAAATGTTCTGCGCTCGGGTTCTAGCCCCGGAGACTTAAGGCAAGCTAATGTAACAAATTTTCTGCAGACAACATAGTGACTCTGTCGTGAGATATTTCGCATTTATCCCCCAATAAAACTGTTTGATATGAAATATATTCATAAAGAAATGAAAAAACACTATTTTTAATCATAAAAAAAATCCTTCATATTTATTTTCAAGTTAAACAAATTCAATAAATACGGGGATATTCCATGACGATTCGTTTAGGTGATACTGCACCAGACTTTACTCAAGACTCAAGCGAAGGCAGCATTCAGTTTTATGACTTTTTAGGTGACAGTTGGGGCATTTTATTTTCGCATCCTGCCGATTACACCCCAGTCTGCACCACAGAACTTGGATTTACCGCAAAACTAAAAGATGAATTTAGCAAACGTGGTGTCAAGGCCATTGCCCTGTCTGTTGACGATGTTGAGTCGCATCATGGTTGGATTAATGACATTAACAATACTCAAAATACCACGGTGAACTTCCCGATCATTGCGGACAAAGACCGTAGAGTGTCTACCCTCTATGATTTCATTCACCCCAATGCCAGCGAAACATTAACTGTTCGCTCTTTGGTGATCATCGATCCCAATAAAAAAGTCCGTTTAATCATTACTTATCCTGCATCAACGGGGCGTAATTTCCATGAAATTTTACGTGTCATTGACTCTTTACAACTGACAGACAACCATAAAGTTGCAACACCGGCCAACTGGCAACATGGTGAAGATGTGGTGATTGTGCCGTCATTAAAAGATGAAGAGGAAATCAAACAACGCTTTCCTCAAGGGTATAAGGCAGTTACGCCTTACCTTCGTTTAACGCCTCAACCTAAGTGAGAATAAAACGGAGCATTGCGCTGTCCGAGCGTAAGATAAGAAGTTCTGCTGCGAGTGACCAAGCGAAGATACAACTTTAACTATTTTTAAGCGCAGCACTAGAGCCAACTACGGATCATAACCATAGCTACTTATAGTTACTATAGTTTTCCCCTCAGAACGAATGACGAGCCCGTTCTGGCATTCTCCAACCTGCTCATCTCCGGATGAGCTTTTTTTGATTACAAATTCCTCTCAGGGATTAGATTGGTTAAACATCACAATTCCGTTATAACTAATAAAAACTTGAAAATAACAAACCGTGATTCATCAAATTCATCATTTACATTGTGGTAGTTTTTGTCCAACGTGTGCCCCTTTATTTGGACAGAAAGGCTTTCGCGCACATTTGGTCTGTCATTGTCTGCTCATTGAAACCGATAAAGGGCTCGTCTTAGTCGATACAGGACTGGGCTTACAAGATTATTTGCATCCACAAAATCGTTTAGGTCGGTTTATTTCACGCACAGCGCAGATCAAATTTAATCCGCAACTAAGTGCGATTCATCAAATTCAAAAATTAGGCTTTAAGGCTCAAGATGTTCAACACATTTTGTTGTCACACTTAGATTTTGATCATGCTGGCGGGATCTCTGATTTTCCGCAGGCGACCGTGCATGTCTTAGCCAGTGAATATAATGCCACTCAAAATCTTCATAGCTTAAAATCACGACTGCGCTATCGACCACAGCAGTTCCAACAGCATCGTTATTGGAACTTTATCGAAAACATCGGGACGCAAGCATGGTTTAACTTAGAACACACTGCCGGTCTGTCTATTTTTCAAGAGGATATTTTAATGCTTCCACTTTTGGGACATACCGCGGGTCATGCCGGTATTGCGATTAAGAACAAACATCGCTGGTTGTTATATTGTGGCGATGCTTATTACTCACAGCATCAATTAAATCCAAATTTTCATTCGCGGGCCTTAAATCAGCTTGAGCGTTTATTTGCCACCGACAATTCACAGCGTCTGCATTCCCTTCATAAAATTCAGCAGTTAGCGCAGCATCCGGACATCGATCTCATCTGCGCACACGACCCATTCGAACTCGCTCGTTATCAGAACACAAGCTATGACCGCTAAAATCCTGCCAATGATCCTCCTCAGTGTTAGCTTCATCTTCACGGGTTGCATGACATCAAATCCATTACCGTTAAATGAACGTCCTCAGCATTGGGGGAAAGTCGTTCATCAACAGCATAATTTTTATCAAATCAGCCCAACGCTATTTCGCAGTGAACAACCTGATGCAGATCTCGCCCCTGTTCTACGAGAACAGCAAATCGATGTGATCATAAATTTACGTTCACGGCATCATGACCCAGAACGCTTAAAAAATGCTATTGATATGCAAAAGATTAATTTTGTACATATTCCGATACACACGTGGCAAATCGATCGTGAAGATTTACTGGCGGTGATGAAAACTATAAAAGTGGCTGAACAACAGCAGCAAAAAGTGTTAATCCATTGCTACCACGGCTCAGACCGTACAGGCGCGAGTGTGGCCATGTACCGTATTATTTTTCAGCATTGGTCCATTGAGGAGGCAAAACGTGAAATGAAACAAGGTGGCTATGGCTTCCACCCTATTTGGAAAAATATCGAACGATTATTCAGCCCTAAAAATGTAAGATGGATTCAGCAGCAACTACTGAATCCATCTTATTAAAGGTCATTCCTCAAATAAACTTAGCGTTTATCGAGTGGTACCCAATCAATCACCCACGCCGATTTCATATTCAAACTTGCATCTGAATTGATCTTTTTACGTGTTGCGTCCGCAGCATCACGGTCCTTCGAAGGGCCGACCATAATACGAATCCCTTTAGATGTCGGACTCTTTGTCACTTTATAGCCTTTTGCACGTAATTTTGCAGCGACGGCATCTGCATTGGCTTCATTGGCAGCCAGTGCAACTTGCACCATCCATTGCTTATCGCCATTTTCCAACAGATCACGTGCTTTTTCAGCTTCAGCTTTTTTCTTGGCTTCGGCTTTACGCTTTTCTTCTGCCTTGTGTTTTTCTTCGGCTTTACGCTTTTCTTCAGCTTGTTGCTTCGCTTCGGCTGCTTTCTTATCTGCTGCTTTTTTCTCAGCTTCAGCATGTGCTTTACGTTCAGCTTCTTTTTGAGCATCCGCTTTACGTTTTGCTTCAGCTTTTTGTTTATCTGCTGCGATACGTGCCTGATCAGCCTTTTGCTGCGCCGACTGACTCTCTAACTTTTTTTGAGCCGCCAACTTATCCTCAGCTAAACGCTTTTGCTTGGCTTTTTCATCTTCAACCAATTCGGGAGGAATATTATCCGAACTTTGTTGAGCTGAACGATGTGCGTTTAAAGCTGCATATTCTTCTGCTGCTTTACGTGCTGCATCAGCTTCCGCTTGTTGTTGCATCGCTAAAAATTCTGCTGCGCGTGCTTCTTGCTCCGCAACCGATTTTTCACGGGTACGTCGTTGTTCTTCGAGCAAGCGCTTTTCAGTTTCAACATCAACAGTCAATGATGACATTTTACCCGCACCCTGACCTTGTTGCTCAACTTGAGCCATTTCAGGGGTTTGGCTTTGATTTTGATGTATTTCTTCTTTGCCTTTAAGTAAAAGTGCGGCCAGCAGTACACCACCACCTAATAAAACAACACCACCCATCCAGCGTTGTTTGTTATTCATTGACATTCTTCCAGATACTCCCATACCGCTTCTAAGGTATGAAATGAACCACATACCAGAATCAGCTGATTATTCTTTGTTTCTTCCAGCGCGGACTTAAAAGCTAATTGCACATTGTCATAATGTTCTACGACTTGATGCTGCAGTGCGCTATCCAATTGTGTGATAGATGCCGCACGTGGCACATTTAATTGTGCAATTTTCCACATTCTTACCGTATCTTTCAATAAGTTAACGACAGAATTTATGTCTTTATCAGTCAGCATGGAGAAAACGCTGATCACTTCTGTGTATTGTTTATTGTACTGGAGGAAATTTCGCAATTGCTTTAACAAAAATTCAACACCATGCGGGTTATGTCCCGCATCGAAAATCACCGTTTTTCCTGCAATTTCTATAACTTCAAAACGGCCTTGTAACTTGGCATTGATAATCCCCTGAGCGATCGACTGCTGAGAGACCACCAAACCACTGGCCAATATTGCCGCTACAGCCGTAGAGATATTTTCGAGTGCCAAAGAACCCACTGGCAGTTTTAAAGTTGTACCTGATGAAGCAAACATCCAAGATTGTCCGTCATCACTGTACTGATAAAAATAATCACGATTGAGTACATGTAAAGCGGCTTGGCAATCTTCTACTTTTTGACGAATGGCTTCAGGTAAAACTTGCTGCCCACCAAAAATCACAGGAATATTTGGACGAATAATCCCTGCTTTCTCAAAAGCAATTTTTTCAATGGTGTCACCCAACCAATCGGTATGGTCTAAACCAATATTGGTAATCACTGCAACATCTGGATCGACGACATTGACTACATCAAGTCGGCCACCGAGGCCGACTTCAAGTACCCATACATCGCAATGTTGCTGTTTAAAAATAACAAAAGCGGCCAAAGTGGTCGCTTCAAAAAAAGATAAACTTAATTCGCATTCACGACGCGCCTGATCAACGGCTACAAAAGCATCAATCAGGGTTTGGTCGGCCACTTCAACACCTTGAAGCTTTACACGTTCATTGAATCGATAGATATGCGGTGATTGGTATAGCCCCACGTTATACCCTTGGGCATTTAAAATCGCAGCCAAAGTGGTCGTGGTTGAACCTTTACCGTTTGTTCCCGCGACCGTCAGCACTTTCGCATCAGGCTGGGTTACACCGAGTCGTTCCGCAACAGGAATCACCCGTTCCAGACCTAAATCAATACCCGTAACATGAACATGGCTCCAATAATCGAGCCATGTACTTAAAGAATCAGATGCAAGTGGTGCTGTGTTCAAGTCAAATTCATCAATTTCGCTACAATACGATAAACTGTATCACGTAATGCATGACGGTGGACAATTTGATCGACTACACCATGATCAAGCAAGTATTCTGCACGTTGGAACGGTTCTTCCAATTTTTCACGTACAGTTTGCTCAATTACACGCTTACCAGCAAAACCAATCATGGCTTTCGGCTCAGCCAGATGAACATCGCCTAACATTGCCAATGATGCAGTCACACCACCATAGACTGGATGTGTCAAGACCACTAGATAAGGCAAGCCTGCATCTTTCATTTTTTGGATGGCAGCAGAAGTACGCGCCATTTGCATGAGTGACAACATGCCTTCTTGCATACGTGCACCGCCAGAGGCAGCGAAGCAAATAAGCGGTTGTTTTGCTTTAATCGCAAGTTCAGCCGCTTGAACAAAACGGTCACCAACCACAGTGCCCATTGAACCGCCCATGAAATCAAATTCGAAAGCAGTCGCAATCATTGGAATGCCTTTCAGCGTTCCTTGCATCACCACTAAAGCTTCTGTTTCACCGGTTTTCTTCTGCGCTTCAGACATACGGTCTGGATACGCTTTGCTATCAACAAATTTCAGTGGATCTTTGGCTTTAAATTCTTGACCCAATTCTTTTTGTACTTGGTCAAAGAACCAGTTCAAACGATCACGCGCTTTCATTCGCAAGTGTTCATCACACTGCGGACAAACGTAGGCATTAAATGACATTGCAGTACGAGTCACAAGTGCATGACACTCAGGACATTCAATCGTCGGCTCAGTAAATGTCGCCTTTAATGCTTGCTGTTCATCAGGTACATGAATACCTGGTACCGCACGCTCTGTCCATGGCGTAGATGCGCTCAGAATTTTGCCTGTTTTTGCGTCTTGACTCATACTAACTCATCGAGCGCAGCTCGAAGCTCCTTCACTTTATTCACTGTTTCGATTACAGCTTGTTCTGGCGCTAAGTTTGCAAATTGTTTAACAAAAGCACTACCTACAATCACCGCATCTGCAGCCACACCCATGGCTTTCGCCGATGCTGCATCACTGATACCAAAGCCAACGCCAACTGGTACCTGAGTATACGATTTGATTTTTTGAATACGTGCCGCAGCTTCAGCAACGTCTAAAGTCGCTGCACCTGTCACACCTTTCAAAGAAACATAGTAGATAAATCCACTGGCTTGTTTCACCACATGCTGAATACGTTCATCAGTGGATGTTGGCGCAAGTAAGAAGATTTGATCCATGTCGTATTTTTTCAATACTGCATCTAGATCTTTTGCTTCTTCTGGTGGAAGGTCCACCAAGAGCACGCCATCTACACCGCATTCATGTGCATAGGCAATAAACTTTTCATAGCCGATTACTTCAACAGGGTTTAAATAGCCCATCAGTACTACTGGTGTTTCTGTATCGTTTTTACGGAACTCTTTCACCATGTTCAAGGCATCTAGAGTATTGGTTCCTGCAGCAAGCGCACGCTCAGCGGCAAGTGCAATAACAGGACCATCCGCCATTGGGTCTGAAAATGGAAGACCCAATTCGATCACATCTACACCTGCCTCAACCATTTGATGTAACAAAGGTACCGTTACTTGTGGATGAGGGTCACCAGCCATAACATAAGAAACCAAGGCCTTACGCTGTTGAGATTTAAGCGTTCCAAATCGAGTGGCTAAACGTGACATAGGGTTATACTTTCCTTGAATGAATCAAAACTATGATGTGGGTTTTGTCGAAATACAAGACATCGCATTGTAACGCTATTTTTTACCCATTGAACAGGGTATACAATCCTCAGTCGGCATTTCTCATGCAAACATAATTTTCCAGAACAACCCGAAAGCATCATTTACCGATATTTCAGTTTTTTTCACAATGATCAAAGATGCCTAATTTTAGGATCTGGCAAAATTATAAGGTTTTAGATTAACTTAATTTTATCATCAAAAAAATGTTAAAAATAACAGGCTTAGCATTTACATTTTAATTTTCCTTAAATTGCAAAACCTGCTTTATACTAGCCGCATACTTTTATTTTTTTATCTCCTATGTCCTCCGATTCACAAGTGAAAGTGCCTGCTCGGGCATTTGCACTGCTCCCGCTTATTGTTTTTCTGACCATTTTTTTGGGCAGTGGTATTTACCATTCCATCATTGGAACTGAGTTTGCGTTCTATCAAGTGAAAGCCCCAGTCGCTGCTCTTCCTGCAATTGTATTGGCAATTTTGCTCTATCGCGGCAAGATAAATGACGCGATTGATACATTTATGAAAGGTGCTAGCCACCCGAATTTGATCTTAATGTTCATGGTCTTTATGCTCGCTGGTGCTTTTGCCAGTGTCAGCAGTGCCATCGGTAGTGTTGATGCAACAGTGCAGTTGGGACTATCGATGATTGCACCTGAGTTCGTGCTGCCTATGCTGTTTATTATTGCGGCCTTTATTGCCACAGCGATGGGAACCTCCATGGGTACCATTGCAGCCTGTGCACCAATTGCCTTTGGTTTTGCTCAAGTCACCGAAATTGAAGCGGTGTATGCCATTGGTGCTGTGGTCGGTGGTGCTATGTTTGGTGATAATCTGTCGATGATTTCAGATACCACTATTGCTGCAACGAACAGTCAAAAAGTTCAGCTTCGCGATAAATTTAAGGTCAATGTCTGGATTGCTGTTCCTGCATCGATCGTCAGCATTTGTATTTATTTATTCATGAGTCAAGGCTCACAAGCGATTGAACACAAAGCCTATAATGCGTGGCTGATCTTGCCGTATTTAGCCGTATTTATTTTGGCCTTTTCACGTTTGCACGTGCTTGCTGTACTGACCATTGGTGTCTTACTGTCTGGCTTGATTGGTTTGGTGATTCAACCTGAATTTAATTTCTTAAGCTTAAATAATTCTATTTATGACGGCTTTACCGGCATGTTTGAAGTTGCCCTGCTTTCTATTTTCTTGGGTGGTATTTCTGCCATTATGCAAAAAGAAGGCGGTTTAGAATGGCTAATTCAACGCATTTACAGCATGACACGCTACTTTAAAGTTGGTGCTGAACGCGCAGGTGAAATTGGTATCAGTTTCTTGGTGATTTTCTCCAACCTATTTGTGGCAAACAACACTGTCGCAATTATTTTATCTGGTGACATGGCACGTGAAGTCGCGAAAGAATATGGTGTAGACCCTAAACGTGCTGCTGCGCTCTTGGACATTTTCTCTTGCGTAGTCCAAGGTCTCATTCCTTATGGTGCACAGCTGTTACTGGCTTGTTCGATCGCAAAACTTTCGCCTGTAGAACTGATTGGTAGTGTGTATTACTGTTGGGTCTTGGCAATCTTTGCCATCCTGGCCATTTTACTTCGTTATCCAAGATTAAAAGCTGCGGCATAAGCTTGGCTTAAAAGAAAAGCGGTCGTTTGACCGCTTTTTTTAATGTTGTTTGAAAGGCTTTTCTTAACGAGCAATCTGCAAGTTTTATTCTAATCTCAAGGCTTTTTTTCGCGCTAATAATGTCTCTCCGCTATATGCCTTAAAAGCACGTGCCAAAGCAGACTGATCTGAATATCCTAACTGCAACGCGATATCCGTCAAATGGGTTTGTTGTGAAAGTAAATATTCACAGCGTTTCATCCGTTCAATCTCCAAAAGTCGTTTAAACGAGGTGTCTTTCTCCTGTAGCTGTCGTTGCAGGGTTCTCACTGACAGATGTAACTCTTCTGCTAACCACTCTATTTTAGGGGCTTGCTGTTGTAATTTGAGATAATCTGCGATGCATTGTTGCATTTGTAGAATTGGATCTGAATGTTGCGAACGAGCAGCGATCGCCTCTTCGGCTTGACGTAATAACAATTGCATCAGTGACGGATCAGCAAGTTCTGACTTTAAATCCAAACTATCGGCATGAATCACAAATGAATATTTAAGGGTCGAAAATTCCATTTGGCAGCCATAAAACTTTTCATAGTGATAACGTGCCATCCGCGGCGCATGGGCAAAATGAATGCGGAGTAACTTTAAAGAATCTGGAAAAATTTGCTTGGCCAAATGTGCCATACAGGCCATGGTCAATTCATTGACCAACGCATACCCATCATCATGCTGAGGCCAAGACAGTATAATTTGATGATCTTGATGGCTCATATTCATCGGCACAATTTGCGCGCCATCAATCACCAAACGACTAAATCGCATCACATATTGCAAAGCATCTGCAACACTATTACTCAGTGTCGCCATATAGCCTAACACCCCAAAATGCTCCGCACGAATATACTTGGCCATTTCAAAAACCAATTGCGGGCAATCCAGATGCTGCTGAGTCAGTTGCATGATGGTATTAAAAAAAGAATTCGGCGATTGAGAGTCGATCGGCAAAGACAGCACATGCTGAATTTGCGCAGCATATGGCGCAATCCATTCGAGCTGTGTATAGTTTAATTCACGCTCAATTAAGACCATATTCCATAGTTGGAAGTAACCATTTGGGATCTGAATTTCAGCCATCTCGCCCCTCTTTCTGACCTGCCAATTCTGACATTTTATATTTTCATCATGGCGTAAAATGTATAAAAATTGGCAATATCTGTCAAAACAAAGTGCAATTTCTCCGACATACTGCAATCAATACGACTCGCACAGAAAAAATATCATGAATGCTATCGTCAAATATCAAGTCGAACCCATTGTTCGCACAAAGCTAAATTTTAAGTTAGAAGAAATCCCGCGCTATTGGTTTGGCGGAGACCCTTTTTTAACACGTATGTTTGATGCCTTGAGCCTGACCTTTCCTGATGGCGAGCGCTATTTCATTGAATCTGTTCGTCTGTTCCGCAGTCAAATTCAAGACCCTGATTTACAGCAACGTGTCGCTGACTTTATTCGTCAAGAAGCGCAGCATGGTATGGCGCATGACAAAATGAATATGTTGATGAAACAACAAGGCATGCCTGTCGATGCGTTCATTAAACGTCTGAATAAAATTTTTAAATTTGAACTGAGCAAACGCTCACCTGAATACAACATTGCCATGACGGCTTCAGCCGAGCACTTGACTGCGCTGATGGCTGAAACCTTTTGTAGCCAAAAGTCCGTCTTAGAATCTGCGCATCCTTATGTCCGTGCATTATTTATTTGGCATGCGATAGAAGAAATGGAACATCGCGATGTGGCTTTTGATGTGATGAAAGATGTCGCTAAGGTCAATGAAAATCTAAAGAAATTTACTTTGGTCTGGACCAGTGGATTGATGCTCGGCTTTACCTTATACCGTGCCAATGTGATGCTGAAACATGACGGCTTCAGTTTCACTGAACGTTTAAAATTAAATATGAAAGGCTTACCGTGGTTCTTTGGTAAAAATGGCACCCTCACCCGAATGAGCAAGCCATATCGAGATTGGTTTAAAAAAGACTTCCATCCGAGTCAGCATCCCATTGTGCAAAATTATGATCTTTGGTTAAAAACTTATGAAGAAACCAATGATCCAATTCAAGCTGCAGAAGTGTTTTGGCAAGCTGCAAAATAAAAATTGAATAAAAAAAGCCGCATCGATTGCGGCTTTTTTATAGGCTTAGACTTACCATTTGGCATAGTGCTGCTCAAGTAAACCATATTCATTTAAGAATACTATTTCTTCGCCATCACGTTGAATTGTACCGCTAATTTTTGCCTGCCATTGACTGAACTGACTACCGACCAATCTTAAATTCAGGTTTTCATAGCGCCGCCAACCTGTGGTGACGATCAAATTTAAGCTGTTGTCTAAAGAACTAATATTCCATTGATTATCGCCTTGTTGCTGAAACAGCACATCAGACATGGGATACAAATGTCCATTGACCCACAGACAATTTTCATTGCCAAAGCTTTCATTTACACCAGAGGCAAGATTGATCCCAACGCGTCGATTTTGACTGTCCCAAAAGTTACACGATAACCAAAACCATGCGGTTTCAGGACGAAGAAAACCACAGGTATCATCTAAAGACACCAATGTCCGGTCATGGAATTGAATGGTCTTGCCTTGCTTATTGATAAAAAAACCTTCACACCCTAACGTCGTCAATTTTTGAGTATAGGTCCAACCATTAATCCCTGTGGGGCTACACATACTCAGCGGATCAGTCCCCGCACAAAACACTCGAGCGCTCAATTTGAGTTCGCCATGTTTTGACATTTGAATGTATCGCACACCATTGGCATGCTGAATATCCAGTTGAATCCCTGACTTAATAAAATGACTTTGATTAAATAAAGGTTGTTCATCTAAAACGGTATTACGTGACAGGAAATTAATCGAATTCCATTCCAACACTTCATTCGTAATATGATCATACACATAGACAAAACCGTGCCCCGCCCACGCGATATCGGCAATTGCTAGACCAATCGTATAATGTTCATGCTGAATACAACAAAATTTAAATTTTTTATATTTTAAACGCTTACGCCAACCTTCAAGTCGTTTTCCATACGGTGTCTTATATTCATACTTACTTAAATCGATACGATTGGGAAGTTCACTAAAACGCCCATAATGCGGCTGTCCATTCGGCCGTATTAAATCCATATACGCCATTCCATTGAGGTTTAAGGTCTAAATCCTGAATGTTATTATGCCTATTATTTAACGCCTGAAAAGACAATCCATCTGATTTCAGGCGAATATCACAAAAAAATATAAAAGCTGACATTTCAGCTCTTAATCATCACAAATGTTCATTTATTAAGATGTAATCATTTTTCCATGAATTTTGCTGGCTATGCGGGGTTTCAACCAATTCGATATAGCGCCCATAGACATGATCAATCGCAATACAATCATCAACATCTAGGGTTCGGTCGGTATGTTGTTTTTGCCAATGTGACTCAAAAAAAGCTTTGCCCCGTTGTTTTGCAACGCTGGCATTTTGTCCTGTCACCAAAACATAACGATGTAATTCACCAAATTCGCGAGCATCATATCCCCCGAGATTAATCAGCCATAATTTTTCATCTTCAGCTCGGGCCGCGGCATCACAAAATTGGATACGATAATGCCGATTTTCAGTGCTGACTGTATGTACCTGTGCCCAAGCATCAATATGTAAGCCTTTTTGCTCACCAAACCATGCCGTTCTCAGTTGTGGATAAACCTCTTCTAATGCGTTACCCACTGCAAGAATGACATCATGCACTTCGATATTTGCTCTTGGATGGCGTCCGCCGAGCATCACCATAAATAAACTGGACACAATCTCCCCCTATTTTTGACTTCAACTGCCCACATAGGGCTGAAGTAATTTCAACAAAATCACGCCGCCTAAAGATAGTACCGCATTGTTAACGAAATGAATGAGTAAGACATGCCAAATGTTACGCGTCCACAAATAGATCAGGTTGAGAAATAGGCCTGCCGCCATAAAACTGATGGTCGCAATCAAATCACCATCAAAATTATGATAATGAATCAAGCCAAATAAGATTGAGTTCAGCAAGACCAAGATCACTCGCCACGGCCACGGCTGTACAAATAGCTTTTGTAGCAAGGTATAGCGGAAAATAATATCTTCGAGCAAAGCGGTAAATAATGGCCCAAGACTGATGATCAGCAAACTAAAAAAGGCAATCGTATTGGGATCAATGGTCGATTCTTTTTCAATGCTCTCACCCACTGGCAAAAGACTGCGTGTAAAAGAAATCACCACTTGTAAAGCGACTGCACCAACAACCACCAACAGGCTTGAACGCCAAAAAGCCTGTTTATACTTTTGCCAGTGTGTATACAGCATCGTTTTATAGAGCCAACATACGGCAATAAATAAAATACCGCGAAAGATCGAATCACCCAAAGCAACCTGAGCCGAAACACCAAAAAACTGGTCTAGGATATAACTGTTGAGCAAGATCAACGGAAGAATGCACAGCGCAAAAGTATCACGCCATTGCCAATAAATATGGGTGGGAAAGGATTCAGCACGAACCAACTGGGTAAATGTCATTGTTATAAAGTCTTTCTAAAGTCATAAAATTTGCACAGTATTGTGATTTATTTCACAGTTTTATTCTGCATCTGTTTTTGTAGTGATTTGCCTCAATAAAATTTTCAGCCAAAAAAAAATCGCGCGGAATTGCTTCTGCGCGATTTGATATTTCAGAATATATAACCTCTCCCAAACCCTCTCCTTAAAGGAGAGGGCTTAAAGGAATTTACATCTCAACCATTTCCACACCATCAATGCGGGCAACGGTCATTAAGTCTTTATCACCACGGCCTGAAACTGTCGCAATAATGATTTGGTCTTTGTCCATCGTCGGTGCAAGTTTCGTCACATAAGCCATGGCATGTGAGCTTTCTAACGCAGGGATAATACCTTCAATTTGGGTTAAATCACGGAAACCTTGCAGCGCTTCAGTATCATTGATTGGCACATAGTTCACACGATGCATATCTTTGAGGAAGCTATGCTCAGGGCCTACACCTGGGTAGTCCAGGCCTGCAGAGATTGAATGTGTTTCAATGATTTGACCTTGATCATCCGACATTAAATAAGTACGGTTGCCATGAAGCACACCGACATGACCTGCATTCAATGGTGCAGAGTGTTTGCCCGTTTCAATGCCGTAGCCTGCCGCTTCAACACCGTACATTTTCACATCTTCATCATTTAAAAATGGATAGAACAAGCCCATCGCATTTGAACCGCCACCCACACATGCAACAAGAGCATCTGGCAGACGGCCTGCTTGCTCTTGAATCTGTTTACGCGCTTCACGGCCAATGATCGATTGGAAATCACGTACCAATTGCGGATATGGATGTGGACCTGCAACTGTACCAATCACGTAATAAGTTGAATCAACATTGGTTACCCAGTCACGCATCGCTTCGTTCATGGCATCTTTCAATGTTTTTGAACCGCTTTCCACAGGTACGACCGTTGCGCCAAGCAAACGCATACGGTATACGTTCATGGCTTGACGTTTTACGTCTTCTGCACCCATAAACACCACACATTCAAGGCCTAAACGCGCTGCAATCGTTGCCGTTGCTACGCCGTGCTGACCTGCGCCTGTTTCCGCAATAATACGTTTTTTACCTGAAAGTTTAGCCAGCAAAGCCTGACCAATCGTGTTATTCACTTTATGTGAACCTGTATGGTTCAGGTCTTCACGTTTTAAATAAATTTGCGCACCACCCAACTCTTTCGACCATCGCTCAGCATAATACAAAGGACTAGGACGACCGACGTAATACGCCAAGTCACGGTCGAATTCTGCCAAAAACTGAGCATCATCTTTCATGCGGAAATAGAGTTTTTCTAAGTCCTTAAGTGCTGCCATTAGAGTTTCTGACACAAAACGCCCGCCATGAATACCGAAATGCCCTTGTGCGTCAGGGAATTGGGTATAGTCAATCTTATTTTGCTGATCCACGATGGACTCCTTGCATAAAGCGTTCTATGAGTTGTTGGTCTTTAATACCTTTTGCCGATTCTACACCACCACTCACATCTACGGCGTAAGCACCAGTGATTTGAATCGCTTCTTCAATATTTTCGGGCTTTAAACCGCCCGCCAAAATTAAAGGAATATCGAGTTTTGGGAACTGTGCCCAGTCAAAGCTATGCCCTGTACCTCCTTTCAGCTCAGGATGCCATGCATCTAACAGTACGGCGCTTGCCCCTGCTTCTTGAAAGGCTTGAATCTCGCTAATCACGTCCAAATCTGGCTTAACCTGAATGGCTTTATACCAGCGGCGACCAACGGACTGCGCAATTGTTTGGCACTGTTCAGGGCTTTCATCGCCATGAAACTGCAGGATGTCTACAGGTGAAATTTTTAAAATATCCTGTATGTCTGCAGCCGATGCATTCACGAATAAACCCACGGTCTGCACATACGGCGGCACATGCTGAATCAGTTCAGCGGCCTGCACTGCCGTTACACTGCGCGGACTTGGTGGAAAAAATACAAATCCAATGGCATCAGCCCCTGCATGAACAACGGACTGGATATCATCAATACGTGTGATTCCGCAAATTTTGGCACGGGTTCGCATATTATTGTGGCTCTAACTCCGCCCTATTCATAGCCTATCTATGAATATGAAGGCGAATCATTGTAATGCAATTTTTAGACCTTGCGTAAAGTTCATCCTGAATATTTATTTACATCCGTTGTTTAAGACTCATACAAACTTTATACTGCGCTCAACTTGCTGCAAGTTGAGCTTAGGCTTAGGGAAGCTGGTGAGAATCCAGCACTGCCCCCGCAACGGTAAAATGAACCTCATATCTTTATAAACACCTTCAATTCATGAAGGAGTTTACACCACTGCATTGTTACGGGAAGGTGGATATGCCAATATTGTTTTAATCAATATTTATATTTAAGTCCGGATACCTGCTTGCTGCGTTCTTCAACTCAATCATTCACGTGGGGTGAATGTATGGAGCAAAGTATGTCTACTCTTTTTCAGCCTACAGCATTAGTGGGCGCAATCGCTATTGCAATGGGTTTTTCAACAAATACTGTGGCTGCTGACGCAGTTGAAAATAAAGCTTCCACAACTTTAGATACCATCGTCGTTACCGCTTCACGCAGTGAAGAAAATATTAATGATGTCCCTGCACGTATTTCAATTATCGAACCTAAAATTGTTGAGCAATCACCAATTGCGGAACTACCACACTTATTGATGAGTGATGCCGCGATTAACATGGTTCAAAGTGGTGGTTATGGTCAAGTTTCATCTATTTTCTTACGTGGTACAAACTCAAACCAAACTTTAGTGTTACGTGATGGTGTTCGTTTAAATACAGCGACAACAGGTGCGCCATCTTTAGCATTTATCGATACCACTGATATTAAACAAATTGAAGTCCTCAAAGGACCTGCTTCTGTGCTTTATGGTACAGATGCGATTGGTGGTGTGATTCAACTTGTTTCAAAAACACCTGAAAAAACCAGTGCTTTTGTGACTGGCGAGATGGGTGAAAATGGCACCTACAAAACCATCGCTGGAGCAGATGTTGCAGAAGATGGTTTCTATGCTCAAATTCGTGGTCAACGTTTAGAAACTGACGGCACACAAGTCACTGACTGGAAAAATAGCAAAGTTAAAACTGCTGATTATGATCAAAAAGGTTTTAGTGCCAAAGTTGGTGTGGAAAAAGAAGACTATGCGCTTTCTGTAGATTATCAACAAAATAAAGGCTCTACAGGTTATATCGACTGTAGTGCTTATGATGCGAACTATAACTGTTCAGGCTTAAAAAATCTTTCTCAAGATTTTAAAAATGAAATCGTGAATGTTAAAGGTCGTGTCAATATCACCTCTGATATTTCTGTGAATGCACGTTTATCACAATTTAAAGATGATATTGATCAAAATGATGTGAACTATGATGGGTCATACGATTTTATTCATAGTAAAACTCAAGAAGCTGAATTGTATGGTAAATGGCAATTCACCCCACATCAAAATATCTTGTTAGGCACAACCTACCAAACTATTAAAGGCGATGTGATTTCCTTTACAGCTCCTTACAAAGGGGACGTGGATTCACAAGGTTATTATATTCAACATCAGTATAAAAATAATGGCTTAGATACCCAAGTTGGCTTACGTGTTGAAGACAACGAAAAATATGGAACACATACAGTAGGTCAAGCTGCTGTTCGTTACAAAATCCTGCCATTAACCAGTGTTTATGCCAATATTGGTACGGCATTTAGATCGCCAACACTCAATGAATTGTATAGTTCTTATGGTAATGCTGATTTAAAACCTGAAGAAAGCATATCTTATGAAATTGGTGTAGATCAAAAATTAGCTTATGGCTTAAGTACTGGTTTATCTTTATATCGCACAGAAGTTGATGATTTAATTGACTACAATGCAGCGAATAAAAATAAATTTGGCAATGTAAAAGAAGCTAAATTCCAAGGTGGTGAAAGCTATTTGGCTTGGCAACAAGACCAATGGTTTGCAAAAGCAGCCTATAACTACGTGAAAGCTGAAAATGAAAAAACAGGCAAAGAGTTAAATCGTCGTCCTCGTCAAAGCTTTACATTAACCGCAGGACTTCAAAACGAAATTTATGGAATCAGCGGTGCTTTATCGTCTAAATCACATGCACAAGATTACCAACGTGAAAATCCTGGCTACGTGACTGTAGATTTCAATGCATATTGGAACGTGAATCCAAACGTAAAAGTCTTTACCAATATTGAAAATGTCGGTGATGTGAAATACAAAACTGCATCGTATGGTGGTGGTTACTACTATGTGAATGGTGGTCGTTTAGCTTCTGCAGGTGTGACATTTAAATACTGATTTTTAGTTAATCAGTTTCATCAATAGAAAGCAGAAAACTTTGAGGATAATGTCATGACTATGGCATTATCCTTTTTTATGACCGACCCGAAATTTTCATCATTTTAAGGACAAGACATGGGCCACCGTTTAAGCAAAATTTACACCCGCACAGGCGATTCAGGTACGACAGGTCTTGGCGACGGATCACGCGTAGCCAAAGATGATTTACGTATTGAAGCCTTAGGAGATGTCGATGAACTCAATTCAAGCATTGGTATTCTGCGTTCGCACATCGCACTTAGCAGTATTGAAGACAAAGCGACTTGGGATAAATCCCTCAGCCTGATTCAGCATTGGTTATTCGACCTTGGCGGTGAAGTCTGCATTCCAAACTTCAACTTGGTACAACCTGTGTCAATTGAGTTTTTGGAAAATGACATTGACCGTATGAATGAAGCGCTGCCAATGCTCAAAGACTTTATCCTGCCATCAGGAACGTTGGTGTGCAGCTTTGCCCATCAAGCTCGTGCAATTTGCCGACGTGCAGAACGCCGTTTAATGGCTGTACATAACCGCGACCAGAACATTCAACCGCCGTCATTGCAGCTTTTGAACCGCCTTTCAGACTGGTTATTTGTCGCATCGCGTACATTACAACGTGCTGAAGGTGGCTCTGAAGTGCTGTGGCAGAAAAATATTAACGACACGATTGATCAATAAGTTTTGGATTCAAAAATTGCTCAAATCCTTTGACCAATTAAAAGTCTATTTTACATTGAAATAAATCGAAACATTTCGTCCGATCATTCTTGTAATTCAAAATGATCGGCTCAAAATAATAGTGTCATCTCCCTGTCATGCTTACAGGACACTATGTTTTTATCTTTCAATTTTGCAGGCCCTTTATGCGCATAATCGGACACCGTGGCGCTCGTGGCGAAGCACCTGAAAACACCCTTGGTGGTTTTCAATATATTCAAGACTTAGGGATTCGTGCTGTCGAATTTGACGTTCGGCAACTTAAAGATCGTGCCCTAGTGATCATGCATGATGACCAATTTATGCGAACGACAGGTCAAGATAAACATCTATATGAATGTAGTTCACAAGAGTTAGAACCCTATAACCATGCTGTGACTTGGTCAGAATGGAATAAAGTTGAGCCGACGCCACTGCTCGAACAAACGCTCAAAATTATTCATAACTTCGATCATATTGAAGTCGAAGTGAAAGCAGTGAAGACACAGACTGAAGCTGAAGCGCTGACTGAAACCTTGGAACAACAGCTCCAAGGTTTCGAACATTCCGCGGTGATCACCAGTTTTGACCCTAAAATTCATCTTGCTTTGCAACAAAAAAAATCCGGCTTCAAACGCGGGCTTTTGGTTGAAACAGACGTAAAATTTAAAGCGATTGAACAAGCACTTGAATTAGGTTGTATCCAAATCGGTTGGATGAACCAACTCGCCAATTCAGACATTATTCAGGCCACGCAGCAGGCAAAATTAAATGTGAGCGTGTGGACTGTCAACGACGTTGATCGTGCTAAACAGCTTAAAGATTGGGGCATTAACGGCTTAATTACCGACTATCCTAAAATGATGATGCAGCATTTTTAATGCTGCTTTATTCCCCTAGTTTTATGTAATTCAGTCTTCGATCAACACGTGGCTTTTTCAACTGGCCTATTTTCGTTCTAAAACCAACACGGTTTGACCCCGACTGTTTTGCATCGTCATCTGTTTCGCTTGAATTTGAAACTGTGTTGCGGCTTGCAATGCATCTGAAAGTTCAGCCTCTTGAGCTAAAGCCGAATCACAACTGAAATAGCCTGCTCGCGCATTCAAATCAATGCTGTGTTTTAAGGTATCAATCACATAAGTGCCACTGATGTTATTACATCCCGTATTGCCTTGAATTTGGCGAAATTGTGAACTGAACTGCAAATAAGGTTGATGATGAAAGAACTTGGCTTTTTGCCCAGCAATTTGCACAATCGTCCATGGAATATCTTGTATCCCATCATTCACGCGAATAACTTTTAATGGCTGCTCAATGCTGTTGCCATGTGGCTTCCCTTGTGACTTTGTAGTCACCTTCTGCGTCGGAGAACTTTGACAGGCCATGAGTCCCAGACAACTGATCAGAAAGCCGCCCCAGATACAGTGTTTGACCAAAAGCTGCGGATTATTTTGACGATTTTGCTGTTTTTTTAGCATCTTTTTTACCCCACAAAAAGTCAAATAACTTCAGTCGTATTATGTTACTGTTTAGAACAATACAACTGTACAATAACAGTGGTGAAAACGGGTTTTCCCGTGCTACTATTCTGTACGTTTAAAATCCCTTAAAAATTTAATGGGATTCGTCCTATCTATACCTCCCAAGGTTTCAGGAGTGCTGTTGGAGATGAATGCTCCCCTACCCAAAGCCCCAATGAACTGGATTGCTATTTTTGCATTGGTGTTTTTACCTATTGTCGCAGTTATTGCAATTCCGTTATATGCCATTAATCATGATTTTAGTGCCGCTGCTTGGATCAGTATGTTTGTTTTACTGGGTGTCAGCAGTTTAGGTATTACTGCGGGTTATCACCGCTTGTGGGCACACCGTGCTTATGAAGCAACCTTGCCTTTAAAAATCATTTTAATGCTCATGGGTACTTTTGCTGTTCAGAACAGTATTTTGTTCTGGGCTTCAGGTCACCGTACACATCACCGTCATGTAGACGATATTGACCAAGATCCATACTCGATTAATCGTGGTTTCTGGTATGCCCATATCGGGTGGATGCTTCGTGATTATCCAGCAGCAGAACCAAACTATAAAAACGCACCTGATCTGTTAAAAGATAAAGTCGTTTTGTTCCAAGATAAATACTACATTCCACTGGTAATTGCTGTTCATGCAGCGATTTTAGTACCAATCGGTTGGGCTGTAGGCGACATGTGGGGCGTTCTATTATTGGGTGGTTTAATGCGCCTAATCTTAAGCCATCATGTGACATTCTTTATTAACTCACTATGCCACATGTGGGGTAAACGTCCATATACTGACGAAAATACCGCGCGTGATAACTTCTGGTTAGCTATTGCAACTTGGGGTGAGGGTTATCATAACTATCACCACATTTTCCAATACGACTACCGTAATGGTGTGAAATGGTGGCAATACGATCCAACAAAATGGTTAATTTGGAGCTGCTCTAAATTAGGTCTTGCTAAAAATTTACGCCGTATTCCTAGCTTTAATATTAAAAAAGCTGAGTTGGCTATGAAGTTCAAGTATGCGGAACAAGACCTTGCGATCTATGGTCTCAACATGACCGATGATATTGCGACAGCTAAACAACGTATTTCTCAAGAATATGATGCGTTTTCGCAAACTTTGAATGACTGGGCGAAATTAAAAGAGCAGGAAATTCAAGCGAAGAAAACTGCAGTTGCTGAAAAAATTCATCAAATGGATGACAAACTCAAACTTGAATTCCAGCAAGTTGAACAACGCCTATCTCAGCACCGTGAAACACTGAATCAATTAATGCGTAATTTGAAAAAGAGAACCGCTTAATTGTTTTAAGCTTCTCAAATGATATAGCCTCCCTTGTGGAGGCTATATCATTTTAAGCTACAGTTTTTCTATCTGGTCTTTGCTATAGTTTCTACATAATTTTAATTTTTAAAGATCATTATGCTGTTCAATGCCCGATATAACACCCTGCCACCTCGCCTGTACCATCATCAGCAGCCTGTACCCTTAAAAGGCTCAAAAGCAGGACATTTCAATGCTGCTTTGGCTGAACAGTTACAATGGTCGGATGAAGATAAAGCTCAATGGGTAGAGATTTGCAGCGGGCAAAAAATATTTGAGGAATTTGAGCCGCTAGCGATGGTCTATGCTGGTCATCAGTTTGGTCAATGGGCCGGCCAATTAGGCGATGGACGCGGCTTATTGATTGCGCAAATCATCGATAAACATGGGCAAACCATTGACCTGCACCTTAAAGGTGCCGGCTCTACGCCTTATTCACGCATGGGCGACGGACGCGCGGTGCTGCGCTCGACCATTCGTGAATATTTGGCAGGACATGCGCTTAACAGCTTAGGCGTTGCATCCAGCAATGCGGTGGGTTTTACCAGCTCCGAGCAAGGTGTGCAGCGTGAAAAATTAGAGTTAGGCGCAATGGTACTGCGTACATCTGACTGCCATATCCGTTTGGGGCATTTTGAATGGATCAATCAATATCAGGGTGATTTGCTACCTGAATTCACGCAAAAATGTATTGAGTGGCACTACCCTGAATGCTTAGATGCCGAACAACCTATTTTAGCTTTTGCCACTCAAGTCATTCAGCGTACCGCAGTGATGATTGCCAAATGGCAGCTGATTGGCTTTGCGCATGGCGTGATGAATACCGACAACCTGAATATTACCGGTTCAACATTGGACTTCGGCCCTTATGGCTTTATGGAGCGCTTCCGTCCAAATTGGATTAACAACCATTCGGACTACCAAGGCCGCTATACCTATCAACAGCAGCCAAGTATCGGGCATTGGAATTTATGGCAATGGCTGAATAATCTCGTTCCGCTCTGCCCTTCAGATTATGACAAAGAACAGTGGAAAGAAGATTTAGCTAAGTGCTTAGAGCATTTTGAACTGACCTTCTTGGAACATTATAAATTGGGCTTAGCTCAGAAAATGGGTTTGCCAAGTTTTCATAAAGACAGCTTTGACTGCGCCATGGCCTTTTTGCGTATTCTGCAAAGTGAGCAACTGGATTACTCGCAAAGCTTTATTCGTCTGCAAAATCATGAATATGAAGCCATTAAAGACGACTGCTTAGACCGCCGCGCCTTTGAAGGTTTCTTGGCACAATATGAAAGTATCCGTGAGCATCAGGACACCGATGCTTTAGATGCGGAAATGGCACAGGCCAATCCGCAATATATCTTGCGTAACCATATGGCGCAAAAAGCAATTGAGCTTGCTGAACGCAATGATTTTTCAGAAGTACAGCGTTTGTTTACATTGCTGAGCCAGCCATTTATTAAACAGCCTGAACTGGAAACAACAGAAGATTTAGGACCTTTACCTAGTGATGTGCCTGAAGTGATGGTCAGCTGCTCGTCTTAAAAAAATATCCACAAATCCACATTTCACTCGAATCAAAATTGTGGATAATTTAGACATTATCCACAATACCGAAATGGATGGACTGTAATGCCGTCCATCCTCTAAAAAATAATGACAAGAAAACGTATCACTATTTTTAGTTTCGCTACCCTCTTCTGTATTGTGGCGGCCTACCTTGCCTATCAAAAATTTGAAAAATATCTACCTACACCTGCCAATGCACTGGCCATTCCACCTGAATTAAGCGATTTGCAAATTCAAAAAATTCGCACAGAAACGCCGATCGACAGTATTCAAGTACATAAAGCTGAGCGTTATTTAGAGTTAAAACATCAGGATCAGGTCATTCGGCGTTACCCGATGCGTCTGGGTTTTCAACCGCTTGGACATAAAGTTCAAGAAGGTGATGGCAAGACGCCAGAAGGAACTTATCATATAGATTGGCGCAATCCGCAAAGCGCATTTTATAAATCTTTGCATATCTCTTACCCCAATGCGGCCGATAAACAGAAGGCTAAAAATCTAGGGGTTTCTGCAGGTGGTGACATTATGATTCATGGTTCGGCGACCAGTTTACAAATGAAAGCTGCACCACAACTGATGACGTATTTCCCACAAAAAGATTGGACTTGGGGCTGTATTGCAGTGCGTAATATTGATATGGATGAAATTTGGCAATTGGTAAATAATGATACCGTTGTTCATATTCATCCTTAGGCTTTAACGTTCAAGCTTATTTTTAGGTTATCCCCTATGATTGCATTACACGCTGTAGCTGCTAAGACGGCCTTAGCCCTGCCTGAAACTACATGCAGCCAGCCTTTTGGTGAAGGCTGTGATGTGTTTAAGGTGATGGAGAAGGTCTTTATGCTGAGTTTTCATTTGGAAGGCAAAGCGGCCATCAACTTAAAGGTGCTGCCAGACAATGGCTCAATGCTCAGAGATATTTATCCCTTTATTCGTGCGGGCTGGCATATGAATAAGCAGCATTGGATTTCTGTTTTTACAGATGAAGAATTAGAAGAAGAACTTCTGCAAGATTTGGTGCTGAACTCTTATGAATTGGTGGTATCGAAGTTAAACAAAGGACAGCGGCAGAGGATTGAATTGCTGAGGAGTGTTTAGATAACACTTCCCTTACCATCAGATTGTTACGAATTTCGTCTAATCGCCTTTATGTTAATTAGATAGTGAGTCTATGATATTAAATATTTTTTTAAATATAATTACTATTATTTCTATTAGCGTAATATGAATATGGAATACTTATTAGCTGAGAAAGACCGTTTTATAATTGAGCATGCCGTCGGAAGACTAAGTAATACGCTTCGGATATTTGGCGAAGAACATATGCGTTTCCACAGATTAGCAGATGTTGATCAAGAGGAGGCTATTAATAATTATGATCGTGGCTTTGAATTAATTTTAGAAAGTTTCCATACCCTGTATGACGTATCAAAAAAGTATTTTAATTTTTTTGAATTTGCAGAGAGCACATTGTTAATTCTGCTACGTAATGCCATTCATCATCGTGATCATAACTTGTTTAAAAGTTGGAATGCTCAAATGGCTTTAAATGATGGTTATAAAAAATTTTATGGAGCTAGCTTTCTTTTATGCTCTTATAAACCAATCGATGATGGTTCTCACGTGATGCAATATTACTATAAGCTTGAAGATATTTTAGATCGTCTTGATAGCACACGTAATTCACCTTATCTTGATACTTTTCTCAATCAAAAAAATAGAATAGCCCAATTAATATTATTGAATGAACAATTAAATTTTTCAAAAATAATAGCGTATTCTAAACAAGAGCGTTATCCATTGAGTCATATCTATATCAATATACTTCCGATATTGAATGGAGCTCTGAAAAGAGTATTCGAAAGATTGCTTCTGATAGGGATTAAATCGAATGGATTGGATGATGCAGTATATTTAAAACATTTCACTACAGTAGGTTTTTTTGATTTTGATGAAATATTATTCAGAAATGTAAAAATTATCTAAAACCAACTTTATACACGTTATATGAAATAATTTATTTAATCTAACATAAATCAATATCTTACAACAATCCGCTCTAGAATCCAGTGCTAGAGCGGTCTTTATATGAATGTTCTCTCAATTTTCGTACTTTGTTAGAACTTTTCAAAATCATTCTTTAGTAACAGTGAACAAAGGCTCGTCCCTAAGCCTTCATGGTATTAAATCTTCTTCGCTTGCATCACTTTAAACAGCACATACAGCAGTAAAATCCATACGGGCTGCATCAGCACCGACAGCATAAAGCCCTGATTCCACATGATGTATAAAATAATCAGCATGAACACCAAAACAAAATAGTTGGTGAACGGTGCAAATAATGCAGGAAACTTGGTCAGTATGCCCTGCTGATGCATCGCTTTTCTAAACTTCAGGTGAATCAAGCTGATCAGCATCCAATTCAGCACCGCAGCGCTCACCACGATATAAATCAAATAACTCAATGCTTTTTCAGGCAAGAAATAATTCAGCAGTACACAGCCAAAAATCAGCAAAGCAGAAAATAAAACCGCGGCAATCGGCGTACCGTGTTTATTCACCTGCTTAAATGCTTTTGGCGCATTGCCTTGTTCTGCCAAGCCCAGCAGCATGCGGCTATTGGCATACATGCCGCTATTACAGACCGAAACGGATGCAGTCAAAATAATAAAGTTCAGCAAATGTGCCGCCCAATCAATCCCCATCTGATTAAAAATCATCACAAAAGGACTATGATCCAAACCGCCAAGTTTCAACTGATTCCACGGCACCAGCGACAGCAGTACCGCCAAGGAACAGATATAAAATAAGAACACGCGGATCACGGTCTGATTCACCGCTTTGGGAATATTTTGATCAGGATTTTCAGTTTCAGCCGCCGCCATGCTGATCAATTCAATGCCGCCAAAAGCAAACATCATAAAGGCTAGCATGTAGAATAAGCCTTCAAAACCGTGCGGGAAGAAGCCGCCATGTACCCATAAATTACTAATCGAAGCGGTAGAGTCTGCGCCTGCTGTAAGTAGCAGGTATATACCAAAAATAATCATGGCAACAATCGCCACAACTTTAATCATCGACAGCCAAAATTCAGATTCTGCATACAGTTTGACATTGGCTAAATTGGCTAGCGTAATCACAGCAAAAAACACCAGAACTGAAACCCAAGCAGGCACATGCGGCCACCAGTAATTGATATATTTGCCTATCGCAGTCAGCTCGGTCATCACCACTAAAATGTAGAGAATCCAGTAGTTCCAGCCCGTTAAAAAGCCAGCAAACTTGCCCCAATATTTAAAAGCAAAATGACTGAATGAACCTGTGACTGGCTCTTGTACAACCATCTCGCCCAACTGGCGCATAATCAGAAAAGCAACCAAGCCACCAATCAAATAGCCCAGAATTATCGATGGTCCAGCCGACTCAATAATATACGCAGAGCCTAAAAATAGCCCTGTCCCGATTGCGCCACCCATTGCAATCAGCTGAATATGACGGTTCTTTAATCGGCGCTGCAGTTGAGGCATTTCGCTGCTCACAACACGTCTCATCTTATAAAAAAGTGGATTGTAGCCTGTGCAGCTCTTTGCAGCCAAATATTCGCAGTTTATTTCTGTATGAATCATTATGGAATACAGCGTGTGAGCTGCATTACTCCATAGCACTTGGTAATTTATAGGCTTGACAATACAGGCCATATGATTCCATTACAACATCCGAAATCTTTAGCCGCCAGTGTGCTGAAGTGGCTGAATATATTGCCCTTTCAAATATAAACAGCTCTCAATTGAGAGCTGTTTTTAGCATTCACCACGCTTGATGGTTGATTGATCGCGAATGCAGTACGCCTAAACCTATTCTAACCATTCATACTGCGGTGTCATGTAAATCTTTATTTACGCTGTGGCACTTCAGCCCAGCGTGCATAACTCTTCGTGCTTTTCAGCACAGTGCCCGCTTGTTTTGCAGCGACGCCACTATAGTCCTGAGAGAAACTATCTGAATTTTCATCAAAACTCGCACCATCAAATAATGGGAAAGTTCCGGCTTTTTTCTGAATCACCACATCATCAATCATCCAGCCGCGGAAACCGTTATAAAGTTCATCGACTGTTCTGAATTGGAATTTCAGTTGGACATTGGCCTTGCCTGCATATTCATCTAATGAAATTGCTTCTTGCTGAACAGCAGCCGGCGCGAGGTTAAAACCTAAATTACTGTATGGAATCGGCGCGCGCTCATATGCAGAGGACGGATCTGCCAGCGGGTTTAATCGAGCCAAGGTCTTAAAGCTGTTGCCACCGTCGGTAGAAACTAAAATATTCATCAAATCGAACCCTTGATTATTTGGATTGACCGACTCAATTTCCCACCATGTTTTAAAGCTTAAACTCAAAGGCGCATGATATTGGCTTAGATTAATAACAGGTGAAATCAATTCTCCCCTATTGTCATACTGCGAGGTGCCGCCATCAAACTCTAGAGCCGTGGATGAATCACTTAAAGCGCCAATAAAATTACCATTTACTTTGTCACCATACCAATATGCTGTATTGCCTTGCAGTGGCTCAGGTACCTTGCCTTGACTTTGGTCATTCGGCGCTAAGCGCACACGCTGATTTACTTGATTATTACGAATGTTGTGACCTTTGTTTAGCAACTGCCAATCGACATTAGCCACACTTGGTTGCGACCTTGTCCATGCATTGCGGGTTGCAGAGTCCACTTCAAAAGTTTCACGCCATACCACATCTGCAGATGCTGTTTCAGGCAGCACTTCAAATTGATAGCCCGATGCAGAAGAAGCAATGACCGTAACTTTTTTCGTAATAGTGTTAATTCCTGCACCGTTAATGGTGAGCGTGGCATTTTTCAATGCTTCAAGCAGATCATTGCTCACATTAAATGAAAGCGTGAAATATCCATTGGCATCAGTCAAAGCACTAACAAATGCGCCATTGGTCGCTGTACCGCCAGACAATGACACTTGCGCATTCGCCAAAGGTTTCCCTTTAAAAATCACTTGACCAGAGAATGTTCCGACCACTGCATCATTGACTGGTGCATCACTTAGTGTCTGACAGTCTTGGTCTAAGCAGTTGAGAACCACATTCAACACAATGCTCTTATTGGTATTTTTAGGATGGATCAAGAATGCCGAAACTGTAGACTGTCCATTTTTAGTGACCAAAACATAATATGTGCCTGCAGCCAATTTAGGCAGTTTAACGATGCCTTGAGCATTGGCAAGATAACTTTGACCTTTAAAATGAGTTGCTGTCGGTAAACTATTAATCGGTGGAAAGAACTGCTCAGAATCATCCGCTATAATTGTATTCGTTGCTATTTTCAGACTGCCTGCTTGTACTTTTTGCCATTCTTCATCACTTAAAATCTGAATCGACGCAGCATTTAATGCAAGATTATTTACATCCAACAGCGTCAGCTCTTCTACACTTTTTTGTACCATGGCATCGGCAACTGGCTCTGACGGTACGCTTCCTGTCTCATCACGATCACTACCACCACATGCCGTTAAACCCAAGACACCCGTGACCATTATTATTTTTGCAAATGCTATATTTTTCATCTGTTCTGCCCTCTAATTTTCCATTTTTAAAATTGTTATCTCTACATTGAACTCTGCCAGCCCAAACATACTGGTGAATATTCCAGCAAAATAATAACCAATTTTCATTAAATGCGCAAATTTCGCGTTTTTATGTGATTTTTATCATTCATCCAATTGCCATTGTTTTGCTGTAAAGGGATGCCCATTCCTTCAAAAATGGAATACTAATAAATATCTAATACTAGGGTGTGTTGACATTTACAGCCGATAAATTGAGCTAAAGAGGCAACCATATAAATATACAAGCTAAAGCAACAGCGCTTTGATAGTTACGTTTTAGCTTATCGTATCTTGTGGCAATTCCTCTAA
>NZ_VOYN01000033.1:0-38833 GCF_013420275.1 Acinetobacter sp. YH01020 | reverse complement strand
GCTTGGCCAGAAAAATGAGTCGTTCTCGCTGTTCTAAACTAAGTGGTACAGAAACAATTCGAGGCATGTGTGAACATCTGTTAACTAAAAAAACTTTTTCGCATGATTAGTTATTTTTGTCAACTTATATACATTATTTGCCTCGCGCTCTGTTAAGTTTTATCCAAGGCATGGTGTCCCGATGCCCACTGAGTATGCGGATGTTTTAAACAGTTATAAAATCCGTCAGCATGATGTGCAGCATCGCGCTGAGGATATTTTTGTTCATCGTTGTGATTTACCGAAGGTGACGCCTGAGCAATTGGTTCGGCTACGGAAAAAATCTGATGAACATGTTCAATTTTTTATGCAGCACGTGCCAGATTATTTTGATGGCATGGGTTTAATGTGTATTTGTAAATTAAATGTTTCAACTATTTTTGAAGCAAGTATGAATCTGGCAGTTGGGCGGGCAGTTTAATGACGGACATGGATGTGTTATGCGACAAATGACGATATATCGATTATTCGGTTTCGGCGCGGCGATCTTTTTAACGGCTTGTCAGCCAGCAGAGCAAAAAGTACAGGAGCAATCGCAGAAATGTGTTGCCCCCGAAAAACTGGTCAAACAAATTTATGATCAAGAGTTGAAATTGCATGCTTTGAGTAAAGATCAACTTACTGCCTATTTTGAGCCATCGTTAGCGGAACGTATGCAAGCAGAAATTAACTGTAAGCAGTCGCAACAAGCGTGTAATGTGGATTTTGATATTTTCACGGATAGCCAAGATCCGCAGCAAGATTCGAAAAAAGGTGTTCAGCCTAAACTGAGTTTTGATGAAAATAAAAACGTCGTTCGTGCTGAGTTTAAAATTGGTGATGAAGCCAAAGTCTTAAATTATGAAATGAGTGATGGCGACTGTTCAAAAATCAAAAATATTGTTTATGCGGGGGACTATGACCTCGACATGATTTTGAGTAATCCAACAGAAATGATCGAAGATTCAGAAATGTTTGATTCCAATGCTGCAAGTGACAGTACGGCACAGTAAGTTTTTTGACGCGTTCTAATTATAAAAAACAGCATGAAACCCTGAACAGCTTGAGTCCTTTACTCAAGCTGTTTTTGTTTTTTTTCAAGCTATCGTAGCTTCATAGTGCATAAATTTGTATGTTAGCGAGTTGATTGAAATCGTCTTCATTGAGATTATAAATTTCATCTAAAAATGCAACATTGAAACTGCCGACACTTGAGCTAAGTTCATAGGCTTTTTGACCCGCAATCGCAAAGTGCAAATGCGCTGCGACTGTACCGGCAGTTAGTGTTTCACTCACGGCGCAATACGCTGCTGTTAACGCACCTAAAGCGCAGCCAGAAGCCGTTACTTTGGGTTGTAAGTAAGATCCACCATTAATTTGTATCACCGCATTCATTTCTTTCGACAAGATGAAATCCGATTCGCCTGAAATTGCCACACATTCACAGTGTTCTAATAAGGGCGCAGCATTTAAATAAATCTCGGCACTATTGAGTGTGCTATCGACACCGCGTGACTCACCTTGATTACCTGCAAGACCACTGATTTCTGATGCATTGCCACGAATAATGCTTGGTTTGTATTGGAGTAATTGGTCAACCATTTCAGATCGCCATGGCAAAACGGGGCCATAACCGACAGGGTCAAGCACCCAAGGTTTATTTAAATTTTGTGCTGTTTGTGCAGCAATTTGCATGGCCTGCATTTGTTCAGACGTTGGCGTACCTAAATTGATATTCAATGCACTGGCAATAGAGGCAAAGCTTTCGGCTTCAAAGGGATTGTCAATCATTGCAGGAGAAGCACCCGCAGCCAAAAGGACATTGGCCACATAATTGCTCGCGACTGCATTGGTGATGATATGCACCAAAGGTTGTTTGGATTGAAGTTCAATCCACGCATTGATGACGCTTTGTAAAAGCGGGCTATTTAAGTCAGTCAATTCACTGTTCATGGTCGTTTCAAAATTTTCAGATTGATTCATTGTTTTCTCCCTTAGCGGGTGAAGTAATGGTCTTGATGTTTACAATTACGGCAGAACAGGGTCACATAATCTGCGGCATCATAATCGACAGAGAGCTCTTGTGAACCACAGTACATGCAGCGCTTTGTGGAATAAAAATTTAAGCGAGGTTCGATTTTTTTCCACGCATGGCGTATCGGTTGCACAAAAATACTTTCATCGAGTCCTAAAAAGTTAAAAAGCAAAATTTCACTCATTTTACTAAAGGGGAGTTGTGGCGGACGAGGGAGGGTAAAGGTTTCCCATTTTTCCTGTAAGCCACGTTCACGGTATTGCTGTAAGGTCTTTTTTAACAGATTGGTATTAATGAAATTTTCATTACGTACTTGCAGGGCTTTTTGTTTATGTAGGTATTCGAGTGCTGACTGAATCATATAGTAAATCTGCCCAACCGCTAGATGGTCGAGTAGGCGATAACAGAACACTTGAAAGCTTTTATTTCCTGCAATTTGAATACCCCATGTCTTACAATAAAACTGCATGAATTGCACAATTTCTTGAAACAGTAGGAGATACAAACATTCTTTCACTTCGTCAGCACTTTTAAAAGGAACACCCAGAGCTAAATTTTCATAAAACCAATGGCGGAGTTGCTGCGCTACGCTAAAAAGACTGGGCTCCGAATAGCCATCCAGACGGACATTGATATAATACTGTTCAGCTTGTAGCGCATCATCTTTCACAATCAAAATTTGCTCATGCACGAGATGCTTTTTGAGTGATTGTTGGAAGAGATAATTCGGGCTGATGTTGTGGTATTTAATAGCGTCCCAGTCGATAAATTCTTGATGTGCCGTATGTTCTTTGACGTGATTATCCAATAAAGCCAGCAAAAAGAGTTTCTGTAAAAAGCTCAGTTCACTTAATTCACGTTTAACGATATCTTTATTTTTAAGTTTACGCTGTTCTTGTAAACGGGTTTCTTTGAGTAGTTTTTTTCGTGCGGCCTGACAGTTTTCACAATGGCAGTTGTATTGCTGTTCTGGAAATATTTGATGATGACAGTGGCTACACTGATAAAAATTAAATTCTTGCTCATCTAATTTTTCAGCATCTACCCAATACATAGATGCACGACACAACGGGCATTGCGTACTTTCATCCATTTGTTTGCGTAGAATATTGAACATGTTGCCAGCGTTTTTTGAAAGATTAAATTGATTATACACATCTCTGTTTAAAGACGGGTTTGCAATTTCAGTTGCGGCAGCTCAGGCGATATGTCGACAAATAAAAAAGCTGCATAGTGATGATGCAGCTTTTAGTCAGAATGGATTATTAATAGGCGGCTGGGCATGGGATCGATTCGTCCTCCTCTCCAAGTTGTTTGGCTTGTATTAAAGCTTGCACTTTTTTAGACGCAACTTTTTTAGTGCCTAATGCACTATATGAGTTAAGTAATGAACTGACCTCAAAGGCTTTGAGTGGAATCCCTTCGCAGGTCATAAACATTGCAATCACCTGATGGTCGATATTTGCAGCATCAAGCGCTTGCAGTGTCTTCATATTTTCAATACGGATGATGTGTTCTTTAATAAACATAATGCACCTCTTTTTGTTTTATTCTGAATATTTTGCTTTTGGCAATTAAGTAGATGCAAAACGCATGCTCAACTGTTTTGAGTAGAGATTTTAAAGCAGATAAACTGTATATTTACTTACTAAGGTATTGAAAATAAATTATTAATTTAAAAGTAACAAAATAATATTGATGAGTGTTTCTATCCCAGATGCATTCTCAAAATGCTTAAACTGTTGAAAAAGAAACATCTTGGTGCATGGTTTAAACAGAAGTATGCAATCAAATCCAAATGAGAAGACTGAGATTATTTGAGAGCTTAGGTGCTTTTTGGAAGGAAACAGCTAAGCGATTGGATTTGAAAAGTATATTTGTATATATTGAGCTTATAATTCTAATGATCTAGGCTTCTAGGATTGAAACCAAGCGGAATCTACTGAACTTGATACACAGTATGATTCAGCTGGATTTCTAAAGGTTTTGATCTTTTTATCCTTTCTTTGTATGGAATACACATGTCAGACGCACTTAAAAACAGCAATATCACTCGCATGCAATTATATAAGCAGCCACAGGGTACGGTTGGCGCGCTGATTATTGGGCATGATCAAACACTAGAAAAGACGATCGAGTTATTGGGCCTGGCTCAGCAACATCAAGTATCTAAAATTTATGTGGCGGGTGCGACGGAAGAAATTCAGCAATTCCTCACCTCAAAAGTCACGGCATTTCAATTTTACTTTGCAGCAGACTACGACAGTGCACTCGATTTAATTTTCGCAAATCAATAATCCTCTAAGTCTTAAGCAGGAAAGTTTGAGCGCAATAATTTGAACGTACAGATGGATTAAGCACCTGTACTTTCTCTTTCTAGTATATAGGCGCTTTATTTATTTTAGGTAGATAAAAAAATTTGCACATTGTTATAGCTGTACTCAACTCAGGCATTTATTTTGCTTAAACATGGCGAAAATATGTGCCAGCCTTTAAATTATTCTATAAAGATGATTGAAAACAACATGCGCTGAGCCCATATATAAATCATTGTAAATGCGAAGACAGCTTATGCATCTTGTCGTATGATCAAGTCATTCACAATGTGTTCAAAAAGCTGATGAAGCAATAACTAAGGAATAGGACGAGATATGAATATTGCGGCAAATCCAGTGGTCGAAGCAGACCAAACTGTTTATTTAAAAGACTATCAAAAACCATCATTTGTCGTAGATAGTATCGATCTAGATATTCAAGTCTTTGATGACCATACCAATGTAAATGCAAAATTAGTGATGCAGCGTCAAACGGCAGGGGATTTGGTGTTATTGGGTCGTGATTTGGAACTCAAATCAATTCGCTTAAATGGTCAAGTCTTGCCGGCAGATGCCTATGTTGTAGATGCAGAACAACTGGTGATTTCAAATGCACCTGACCAAGCTGTCATTGAAACCGAAGTCGTGATTCATCCTGAAAGCAATACTCAACTCGAAGGTTTATACCAAGCGGCAGGCGATCTATTCGTCACCCAAAACGAGCCTGAAGGCTTCCGTAAAATTACCTATTATCCTGACCGTCCTGATGTGCTATCGGTATTTACCACACGTGTCGAAGCGGATAAAAAATTCCCTGTATTACTTGCCAATGGTAATTTGATTGAAGCGGGTGAAACCGGTGAAGGTCGTCATTATACCGTTTGGCAAGATCCAACCAAAAAACCATCGTATCTATTTGCCTGTGTGATTGGTGACTTGGCTGTACTCAAAGATTCTTATGTGACGTCTGAAGGTCGTAATGTTGCTTTAGAAATCTATGCAGAAGAAAAAGACATTCCAAAATGTCATATTGCGATGGAAGCTTTAAAACATTCGATGCGTTGGGACGAAGAACATTATGGTCGTCCTTATGATTTAGACAATTATATGATCGTGGCAACCAGTGCATTTAACATGGGTGCAATGGAAAACAAAGGTTTGAATATTTTCAACACCTCTTGTGTGCTTGCTGATGAAGAATATACGACTGATGCTGCGATCATGCGCGTTCAGTCTGTGATTGCACATGAATACTTCCATAACTGGACGGGTAACCGTATTACCTGTCGTGATTGGTTCCAACTCTGCTTAAAAGAAGGTTTGACAGTATTCCGTGATCAGTCGTTCTCAGAAGATTTACAATCTGCTGCGGTACAACGGATCGATGATGTTGCAGTGTTAAAAGCACATCAGTTCCCTGAAGATTCAGGCCCGCTTTCACATCCACCGCGTCCAGATCATTTTGTTGAAATTAATAACTTCTATACCGCAACAGTGTACGAAAAAGGTGCGGAAATTAACCGCATGATGGCGACATTGCTGGGCAAAGAAAAATTCCGTGCAGGTACTGACGAATATTTCAAACGCCATGATGGTCAAGCTGTGACAGTTGAAGATTGGGTGGCAGCACTAACAGCAGGTTCTGGTGTAGATTTATCGAGTTTCTTGATTTGGTATAACCAACCGGGCACACCAAAACTTGAAGCAAAAGGTGAGTACGATGCTGCAAATCAAACCTATACTTTAAGTTTGAAACAAAGCTTAAAAGCGCATCCGAAATATCCAAATTTAAAAGCAGTGCCAATTCCTGTGGCTTTGGCATTGTTTGATGCGACGAGTGGTGAACAGTTAGTTCTCAGCTCAGATGCATTGGTTGAAAATGGCATCAAAGATGGCGTGTATTTATTTGATACCGATACTGCAACGATTACATTTAGCGGTGTAAAAACCCAGCCTGTTGTGTCTTTACTGCGTAATTTCTCTGCACCTGTTAATCTTGAATTTAACTATTCAGATGAAGAGCTTGCTTTCCTGATGCAGTACGAGCCGAATGGTTTTAACCAATGGCAAGCCAGCCAAACCTTGTTAGAACGTATTTTGTTAAATGGCCATGATGCTGACATCTATGTCCAAGCTATACAAAATACATTACCAGCATTGGTTGAGCGTGATCCACTACTTGCTTCACGTTTATTCGATGTACCGACAGAGGGTTATTTAGGTAGCCGTATTGATGCCGACTACAGTCCTGCCCAAGTGCAAGAACAGCGTGAAGCACTTTTAAGTCGTGTGGCACGTGAGTTAGGTGCTTTCTTTAAAGAGACTTATGCAACTTTAGACCCTGATGCGCAGAAAGAGTTTTCACAAGCCATGGGTGTTCGTGCATTGAAAAACATCATGTTGAGCATGATGGCACGTCAAGGCGATGCTTCTGTATTTGAATTGGCCTATGAACAATTTAGCTCTACAGGCAATATGTCTGAACGTCTTGGTGCTTTAAAAGTATTGGTTTGGAATGATGCACCACAAGCACAGCAAGCTTTAGAAACTTTCTACACACGCTTTAAAAATGAAGCCTTGTCGATGGACCAATGGTTTATGCTGCAAGCAGCACATCCGAAAGCAACTGCGGAAACCATCAATGCACTGACTGCTCATCCTGACTATGACTTGAAAGTACCGAACCGTATTCGTGCGGTTACAGGCGGTTTAAATAGCAATCCTGTCAACACATGGAGTTTTGGTGTGCAGCACATTGTTGAATTGGCAAAATTCCTCGATGAGAAGAATCCAATTGTCGGTTCACGTTTACTGCAAATTTTGTCCCGTTGGTACACTTTGGCAGAACCGCAGCGTAGTGAAGTCAAAGCAAAACTTGAAGCACTTAAACCTGTTGTGAAATCGAAGAATGTGTCAGAAACATTAAACAGTATGTTGAGTGTTTAATCATTCAACCTCTCTGTACGATTGATTTGAGTTAAATCAGTCCTACTAAAATGAGTCTGTTGTCATAGGTATGGCAGCAGGCTTTTTTATATCCAGTCTTTTTTATCTAAACTTTAGTTAGGATTGAAAATCAATCATGTTTAGATGACTGAAACTCAAAAAATTTCTCTGAGCATTTATTTAAATTACATAATAATTGCAATATAAATCACATAATGGCGCTACAATAAAATAGGTCTAACACATGAATGACTGTATGCGGTAAGGCATCCAAGTTCATGAATGTTTAGATTTTTTTATCTATTTCATTGTGCAAGATTTTGAGGCGGGTCATGTTAGTTAAGGTTGATGAAGGTTTTTATTTAAACTCACATCATATTATTGCAATTCGAATTAATAGAGATTTGCTTGATACCTTTGTTGTTTCGGTAGAATACACACCCAATAGTGTGCAAAACACAGGTGTATTTGAAAAGAAATTCAATGCGCGCCGCGATGCAGAACAATACCTACAGACTCTGAATCAGATCATTGGTAAATCGTAAAAGCTAAAGTGCATATCGTGGATATTGTCTAGATTGAAATGGACATGACATGAATCAGACGCAGATTGACGTCTAGCAAAAGGGATGAAGTGCATCCCTTTTTTTGTGCTTATCTGAGCGAAACTGATGCGAAGAATTGAAAATAAATCATTCTATCGATACGACTCGATTTGCACGTCGGATATTTTCCTGACATGCTGTAGCCATCCAAAATGAGTTAAAACTATATGCGAATCAGTATTGTGGGTGCAGGTCGTGTTGCACATCATTTGCTCAATGTGCTTCATCCACAACATCACATTGTGCAAGTTTATGCGCGAAATCTTGATAATGCAGAAAAACTTGCGGCAACTGTAGGTGCAGAAGCCATTCATACCCCAACTAAGTTGAATGCTGAGATTGATCTTTTGATCATTGCGGTGAGCGACCAATCGATTGCAACCGTTATTCAGCAAGTCAAAGCCTATCTGCCACAAGTTTTGATTGTGCATACGTCAGGTAGCACCAATATCACGGTACTGACCCAACAGCATTCGCGAGCAGGGGTGTTTTATCCTTTACAAACCTTTAGTTTAGATCGAGATGTGGACTGGATGTCGACACCGATCTTTGTAGAAGCGGCCGACTCTGCAGATTTGACGACACTTACAGATTTAGCAAACAGCATTAGCCAAAGGGTTTATCAATATGATTCGGCACAGCGCTTGAGTCTGCATCTTGCTGCGGTGTTTGCCTGTAATTTTAGTAATTATTGTTATGACATGGCAAAGCAGATTGTTGATGCAAAACAAGTCGAATTTAGCTTACTTTATCCTTTGATTTTAGAGACAGCCAATAAAGCGACTCAGGCTGAACCACGTAACATGCAAACAGGTCCTGCAATGCGTGGGGATCAAAATATCATGTTGATGCATGCCAATATGCTTGAGCAAGCTGATCAAGTCGATCTGAAAGCGGTCTATGAAATGTTGAGTCAGCAGATTTTTGAGCATCATCAGAAATAAACAATCCATAAAGAACAATGAATATTTATTAGCTTAGACATACATGTCAAACAGGATGTTACATGGCAAAAGATTTTAATAGCCCACAAGTGGTCGAAAGTTATGATGCACATATACGTAAATTAATTCCCGGTTATGAACTTGTCCATCAACAGATTCAGGCGGTGTTAAATTGCTATGTCGCTGAAGATGCCCATGTACTGATCATTGGATGTGGGACGGGCTATGAATTGGGCTATCTCATGGCCTTGAATCCAACATGGTCATTTACCGTTACAGAATTGTCTGAAAATATGCTGAATCAAACACGGCAACGCGTTGAAGCCGCTGGACAGTTGCATCGCGTCAATTTTGTTTTGGGCAGTCATACTGCTTTTGAGGAAGTAAGTTGTTTTGATGCGGTGCTGAGTATCTTGGTGACGCATTTCATTGCGTTGTCAGAGAAAACGAATTTTTTAGCAAAAGCATTTGAGCTGCTTAAACCGCAGGGTATTTTTGTAAGTTTTGACTTGATGCAAACTCATTCGCGTTTTGAGCAGCATGTACTGCCTGAGTTTTGCAAAATGCAGGGTTTATCTGCATCGCAAGCGACAAAAATGATGCAACGTTTAGAAGATGACTTTGAACTGATTAGCCAGCAGCACTATCAAAGCTTACTGAGGGAAATAGGCTTTGATCAAATCCATTGTTTCAGTCAAATCTTTAGCTATGCAGCTTACTGTGCTTTTAAAACGTCTATGGATTAAAAGAATAAAGACCAAGTTTGAGTGTATTAAATCCATCGATCATTTTGACAGATATTGTTGCTACCTTGCATGAGTGAAACTTGCATCAAAATTTTGATCAATAGTCTCATTTTTTCTTGCTCGGTATCGCGCTCATTATTTTAAGAAAGAAACTTTTCAGTCAGCGTTAAATCCATTATTGTGCATTTATAAAAATAATCAATTGGATGAAAATAATGTCTAAAATGGAATTTGATTATATCGTGATTGGTGGCGGAAGTGCGGGATGCGTACTGGCTGCACGCCTCAGTGAAGATCCACATATATCTGTGTGCTTACTAGAAGCAGGTGGGCAAGGTGATCAGTGGACGGTCAATATTCCAGGTGCATGCGTGGTGAGCTTACCGACTAAAATCAATAATTGGGCCTTTGAAACTGTGCCGCAAGCTGGCTTGAATGGTCGTAAAGGCTATCAACCGCGTGGAAAATGCCTTGGCGGTTCATCCAGTATTAATGCCATGATTTATATTCGTGGACATAAAAATGATTATGATCAATGGGCGGTACAGGGCAATACTGGCTGGTCATATGATGAGGTCTTGCCATATTTTATTCGCTCAGAAAATAACAACCGAATACACAATGAATTCCACGGAAATGACGGCCCTCTATCCGTCACAGATGTACAAAGTGACAATATTTTCCATCAACGCTATACCGAAGCGGCTCGTGCACAAGGCCATAAAGTCCTTGATGATTTTAATGGCGCAGAACAAGAAGGCTTAGGGGTTTATCAAGTTACGCATATCAATGGAGAGCGTTGTAGTGTAGCGCGTGCGTACTTATTTCCACATTTAGATCGGCCAAATTTAACGGTATTAACCAAAGCAACAACGCATAAAATTGCCATAGAACATCAAGTTGCGACTGGCGTAGAAGTACAACATGCAGGGCAAATGAAACACTTAAAAGCCAGACGGGAGGTCTTACTCAGTGCCGGAGCGATGCAGTCACCGCAGATTTTAATGTTGTCTGGAGTAGGCGATCAGGCCGAGCTCCAAGCGCATGGCATTGAAGTGAAACACCATTTACCGGGTGTAGGAAAGAACTTCCACGACCATCCCGATTTCATTTTTGGTTATAAAGTCAAAGAATACCAAGGCACATTTGGCATGTCTTTACCCGGCTCAATTGATATGTTCAAGCAGTTCAGTCGCTATCGTAAGGAACGAAGGGGTATGATTGCTTCAAATTTTGCAGAATGTGGCGGTTTTCTAAAGTCTTCACCCGATTTAGCGATACCAAATTTGCAATTACACTTTGTCGTGGCGTTAGTAGATGACCATGCACGAAAATTTCATGCAAGTCATGGTTTGTCGTGTCATGTATGTCTGCTCAATCCAAGAAGTCGCGGCACGATCAAACTAAGTGGTTCTAGTGTAAATGATCCATTATTGATTGATCCAAACTTTTTAGGGGATGAACAGGATTTAGAAGATTTGGTACAAGGTTTTAAGTTGACGCAGCAATTGATGATGTCGCCGTCTTTATCGAGTCATTATCAGCAAGATTTATTTACCTCACTGGTCAAAACAGATGATGATATACGTGCAATCTTACGTCAGCGTGTGGATACGGTTTATCACCCTGTCGGTAGTTGTAAGATGGGCGTAGATGAGATGTCAGTGGTTGACCCTGAATTGAAAGTCTACGGCATTCAAAACCTTCGTGTCGTCGATGCATCTATCATGCCTTCTGTGGTGAATGGCAATACCAACGCACCGACAGTGATGATTGCTGAAAAAGCCGTGGATATGATTCGACAAAGTCAGCTCCAAGCGCAAGTAGCTTAGTGGTTATTCATTTTATATGATTTGATACAACACAGATAAATCTTAGATCAAAAACAGCAATAAAAAACCACCGCTAACGGTGGTTTTTTGCTTTATTCCAAAGTTAGTTTACTTTTTTGAAGATGAAGTCATTAATTTTATGGCCTGCTTCAATTCCGCGACGTTCAAACTTAGTTTGCGGACGCCAGTCTGGACGAGGGTAGCTATTGCCTTTACCTGCAAGGTTTTCAAGACGTGGACGTTCTTCAAGAACTTCGATCATCCATTCAGCATACGGTTCCCAGTCAGTTGCTGAGTGGAATGTGCCGCCGATTTCTAATTTTTCTTCAACCAATGGCATACGGTCATGAGATACAAAACGACGTTTGAAATGACGTTTCTTCTGCCATGGATCTGGGAAGTATAATTGCACAGTGTTAATACTGTTGTCTGGCATTTCACGTAGCACTTGGATGGCATCAGCATCCAATACTCGAAGGTTAGTTAACCCTGCAAGACCTGCTTCATACACACATTGAGCGATACCCGGAACATGTACTTCAATGCCGACAAAGTTACGTTCTGGGTTTGCTTTTGCCATCAGTACCAAAGAGCGACCCATACCAAAACCGATCTCAACAGTTAATGGACGTTCAGGGTGTTCAAAATGCTGACGCAAATCCCCAACAGGATATTCCAAAATTAGATGACCATATTGTTCCAGCGCAGTACGTTGCGAAGTATTAAGTGGCGCAGAGCGGCGCATAAACGTCACGATTTCACGGTGTTCGTTTAGGTTATCCAGATCTACTGCGTGCTGGTCTAATTGATCGTTCGACATAACTTTGGCAAATGTAAAAAATTCGAATGCGGTATTTTAAGTCCTGAGATGCACAAGTCAAATTTTTTACCGTGAATATATCCTCTTTTTGCTCAATCTCACCGACGGAAGCCGTGCCGAGGATTTGCAATGTACAGTGAATTACTCAGCTCAAAAGCGATGAAATAACATTAAGCTAGGCGATTTTATCGTCAAGATCTTCACTATCTGTATCATCATGTTTAAACGGTAAAATGGCCTCAAGAACGGTACAACCCGGCTGTGACTGTATTTTAAATTCACCACCAATACGATGGATTCGTGTTTGCATACTATGTAGACCAACATGTAGACCTTGTTCAACTTCGTCAGGGTTGAAGCCGATACCATTATCTTCAATACGTAATATCAGTTGAGTCTCTGTTTCGAACAAACTGACTTGAATTTTGCTAGCCCGACTATGCTTTAAAATGTTGGTCAGGGTTTCTTCTGCGACACGAGTCAAATTGAGACATTGGGTCGCAGAAGGTGAGTGAATCCATTCGGCAGCAATTTTCCAGCTCGAGCTCATGTCTAATTCTTCAAAGAGCTGTACAAAGCGATGGCGAATCGGTGCCGCCCATTCGATCGGGGTGTCTGGAACTTTCGTTCCTATACTCGAACCTGAATCGATGACTTGTCTTAAATCATTTCGGAACAGTTTAAGCATCGACATGATTTGTGGTTTTTCAATTTTGTCATTTTGTTCTAACAGTAAAATTGAACGGACAATTGATCCGCCTAAACCATCATGTAAGTCATGAGATAAATGAATTCGTTCTTGAAGTCGTGCATTTTCAAGCGCGAGTTGATGTTGTTGACCGAGTGAAGTAGCGAGTTTCAGTTCAGCTCGTTGCACATTTTCAGTTAAGGTCTTATTAAAACGCTCAATTTGACGGGTGTGTCGAGCTAAACGCAAAGCCAGTACGCCGCCCAAAACGAGGGTGGTTAGTGGGCCAGTATATGGTGAGAGCGCATGGCCTTCCATGGTCATCATAAAGTGCGCATCATGTACCGCAATCGGTAAATAAATCAGATACAGCGTTGCAAGCAAATAGGTTTCTGCCATTTTGGCTTTATACGCCAAGTACGGATAGCTAATACATTTGGCCACAAAGACCAAAACAAAGAAGCTAAAACAAATTTGGATGATGGTCTTTAAATAAGCCTCTGGTGCAAAACCGATACAGAGTGCTGCGATAGTCGCAAGGCTCAATAACAGCTTTTGAATTTTCGGGAAGGGATGATTTGCAAAATACCACGCACCAATACAGCCAAATACCGTATAAAAACAGAAAATAATATTTTGTAGGCGGTCGACCTGTACGGTGGTTAGAAATGCAATTGGCCCATTAAAAATAATACACAGGCTATAAAATACCCAAGCCATGCCTGTGATGGTTAACCATAAGTAAGCTCTTTCATTACGATTGGCGAGCCATGCTAAAAAAAAGAACACAGCCACGACGAAATTAATCATCGTATTGAGTTCGACTAATTGTCGTTGTTCGAGTAACCAAATTTTAAAGGTGTCATAGACTTGCGGGTATTCCCCAATTTGAACTGAGCTGAGTCCTGATTTTTGGGTCAGCGAACCATACACTTGTACCCAAATGATATTTACACCTTGCTTTAAACTCGAGCTAGGCAAGTTCAATAGTCTAGGTTGATGTTGGCTTCGTGAAAAATGTTCTGCTGAAATGTAATCTTGCCAAAGTAGGGCATCGTTGATATAAACCCGTCCACTTTGGGTGATGCCTTGTATAGCGATAGCAATGGGTTGATTTAACTGATGGAGGTCACAGTTCAACTTAAATTGGATTTTGTACCAAGCGATACCATGATAATCCGGCCAACGTTTATTCCAAGTGTCTGGAAGCTTTTGCAGATTTTGCCAACCTGTACGTGGGCGCTCTTGCTCGACAGCGCTTTTAGCTGTGGCAATATGGGTGATTTCAACAGGACAATGACTGCTTGAGATCTGTGGGGTGGCATTGGCAAAACTGGGTATAGCGATACAACATAGCAGGCAAAATAGACTCGCTAAGACCAGCAGCCGATTTGCTTGAATGCAGTGTCGTGACCAAAACCAAACCATCAAAATTCCCCCAATTTTGTGTATCCACAATTTAAAAAAATATATAGAAAGTCACATCAAATCTTTGTTTTATTTTTAATAGTTATAATTTTATGAGATGAATTATACAGTTAAATCGAATGAATGGTGAATTTTTCTCTTTTTTATAGGCTTAGTATTATATGTAATGTCATTACACATCAGAGCTTCGATCTTTGAAACCCTTTGCTATATACATCCTGCATAGGGTTTCAATAGGTCACACTTTATTGAAAATTGATTTGATTCAAAGTGAATATTCAAAAATCCATTAGTCACTGACACGGTCAAGTAAAGTGCTACTTGCTTCATTTAAGCCAAAGACCTCTACTTGAATGTGTTTTGACTCAAATTTTTGCACGACATTTTTTAAAATATTGACTGAGGTAATATCCCAAATATGGGCATGGCTCAGATCAATTCGTACATGACTAACAATCTCCTGAAAATCAAAAAATTGATAAAAACTCTCAGAGCTACTAAAGAAAATTTGCCCATAGACCGTGTAACTACGGACGTTGTCTTTAAGTTCTGATATGACTTTTACCGAACTTTCTAATTGATTGATAATAAACAACGCAGAGAGGAGCACACCAACCAATACGCCAAGCGCCAAGTTATGTGTTGCAAGCACCACGATCACCACAGTAATCATCACGACATTAAAAGACATTGGATGCTTTGAAAATTGCTTGACTGAATTCCATTGGAAAGTGGTAAACGACACCATGACCATAATCGCGACTAAGGCAGCCATTGGGACATAAGCCAGCCAGTCTTTTAAGAACACCACCAAACACAACAAAAATATACCTGCAACCAAAGTGGAGAGGCGAGTTCGCGCACCTGAGCTGACATTAATAATCGACTGCCCAATCATGGCGCAACCTGCCATGCCGCCCATAAAGCCACTGACAATATTAGCAATCCCTTGACCACAACATTCCTGATGACGATCACCTTCAGTTCCAGTGACTTCATTGATCACTGTCGTGGTCATCATGGTTTCTAATAGGCCAACTGTTGCTAGGGTAATGGAATAGGGAAAAATAATCGTGAGGGTTTCAAGATTGAAAGGAATTTCAGGAATCAAGAAAATAGGTAAAGTCTCTGGAAACTTACCCAAATCACTCACAGTACGCAGGTCAGCACCTAAAAATAATGCCAAGCCACTGAGAACAATAATGCAAATCAGCGGTGATGGAATGGCTTTGCCAATTTTAGGTAGATATGGAAACAGATAAATAATCGCAAGCCCTAAAAGCATAAAGATATAGCCCAAACTATCCATCTTTGACATTTCAGGTAGCTGTGCGACAAAAATCAAAATCGCGAGTGCATTTAAAAAACCATACACCACTGACTGCGAGACGAAGCGCATAAGTTTTGCGACTTTAAAATAGCCAGCAATGATTTGAATCACACCAGTCAAAACTGTGGCAGCCAAAAGGTATTGCAAACCATGATCTTTGACCAAAGTGATCATAAGTAAGGCCATCGCACCCGTAGCAGCTGAAATCATTGCTGTACGACCACCAAAAAAGGCAATGGTGACGGCGATACAAAACGAAGCGTACAAACCAACCTGAGGGTCAACCCCAGCAATGGCTGAAAAGGCGATCGATTCTGGAATTAGCGCCAGTCCAACTACTAAGCCAGCGAGCACATCGGTACGAATATTGGAAAACCATTGTTCTTTTTTAAGTTGTAACACGGTAACTTTTCATCAAATCTTAAACGCGGCTATGTTAAAACAACTGAGTATAAAAATGCATAACAGATTGACTTGAAATCTTCTTGATAATGGACAATAGTCAATGAGTATATGTGTTTCAGCATTTACGCTTTTTTGCAATTTACAGGTTTGATCACTTGAAAGTTTGACAGAAGAGATTTAAAACATTGAATAGTATATAACAAGGATCAGATATGAAGCTTTATTATTCTCCAGGTGCATGTTCATTAGCATCACATATAATTTTAAATGAAATTAATGTCGATTTTGATTTGGTCCGTGTTGACCTAAAAAACCATAAAACAGAAAAAGGGGTGGATTATTACGAGATCAACCCAAAAGGTTATGTACCTGCATTAGAAATCAACCCAGGTTTGATCCTGACCGAGAACGTGGCCATTTTACCGTTCCTTGCACAACATGATCCTAAACAAGACTTAATTCCTCCATCAGGTTTAGGTCGTGCCAAAGTTTTAGAATGGCTTGGCTATTTGAACTCAGAATTACATGATGCTTATGCCGTATTCTTTGGTGCTCCACTAGATGCAGACGCTAAAGAAAAAGCTTATGCAGAAATTGATCGTTTATTGACATACATCGATAAAGCGATTGGTGAATCGGATAACGACTATTTAGTCGATGATAACTTTGGCCCTGCAGATGCCTATCTCTTTGTACTGACAAATTGGTCAAATGGCATCGGTCATGATTTAATGCCATATAAAAATATCATTGCATTGCGTAACAAAGTTGCAGAGCGTCAATCAGTTCAAATTGCGATGCGTGATGAAGGATTGATTCCTTAAGTTGTGTATTCAAATTGAATTAAAAAAGACCGCCGAAATTGGCGGTTTTTTTATTGCTAGATTTTTATTGCTCAGGTTTGGCTTAATACTCGAATTGTGTATAGAAATCATCAAAGTTAATATTTTTAAGCGTCAGTTGCTTCGGTGCTTTGAAGGTTGACCATTTGGTCTGAGTTTTGGCATCTTCAAACATATTACCGCCTACAATTTCCTTACGTTTTAAGGTCGAAAAATTATAGCTTTTCGATGTTTCTTCACCAGAAGCGCGGTGAAAGCTATTGTAGTCAAAACCAATCAGATCAAAGTGTTGATTTTGCCAACGGAAGGTATAACTATGTCGGGGCCATTCCCAGCCACCACAAGCCATAAAATAACTAAAATGAACGAGTAAATTGCCTTTACTGATTTGGATGTCTTCTGCTTCAGCAAGTGGATCAAGTAAGCATGAATTCGGTTGCTGAGCGACTGGGATACTGTTGTTTTCTACGATACGTTGATATCCCTTTGCGGTTTTAAAAAATACGATGAGTTGTCGTGGATGGTTATGAACGACTTTGCCATCGTCATCATAGGTCACCACATCGACTTTTTGTTTTTCCACGATCATCGCAATATCTGGCATTTGATCTTTGTTTAGGTCGCCAGTCGTAGCCATCAAAATGTCCCAACCTTGAGGCGCGAGTGATTTGGCTGTGCTGGGCACTTGGGCAGACAGCCAACTAGATGCGACACAAAGACTCAAAGTACACAATATATGGGATATTTTCATTGTTATCAGGTTTTCAAAATCAAAAAAAGGACTCAATAGAGTCCTCTTTTATACCGTGAATGAGTTTTTATTTAAAGAAGTATCCAGTTTCAGGTGAACTGGCATTTGCCATGCGTTTACGCGGCATACGTCCTGCTAGGAATGCTTCACGGCCTGCTTCAACTGCTTTTTTCATCGCTGAAGCCATCAGAACAGGGTTTTGTGCAGCTGCAATTGCTGTATTCATTAATACGCCATCACAGCCCAATTCCATCGCTATCGCTGCATCACTTGCTGTACCTACACCAGCATCGACCAAGACAGGCACTTTGGCATTGTCTTTAATGATCGAAATAGTATGTGGGTTGAGAATGCCTAAACCTGAGCCAATGAGACTACCTAAAGGCATAATCGCTACACAGCCCATGCTTTCCAGTTCTTGTGCCACAATTGGGTCATCTGAGGTATAAACCATGATTTCAAAGCCATCGTCAACCAATGTACGTGCAGCTTTTAAAGTCTCGGTAATATTTGGATATAGGGTTTTCTCATCGCCTAAAACCTCAAGTTTAACCAAATTGTGACCATCTAAGAGTTCACGGGCCAACATGCAAGTACGGACCGCACTGTTCGCATCGAAACAACCGGCTGTATTTGGCAAAATCGTATATTTGTCAGGTGGAACCACTGAAAGCAAGTTTGGTTGGTCTGGATGCTGACCAATATTCACACGGCGAATGGCAACGGTCACAATTTCAGCACCACTGGCTTGAATGGCCTGGTCAGTTTCCGTTAAGTCCTTGTACTTACCTGTACCAACTAAAAGTCGTGAATTAAATGTACGTGAACCAATGATTAGGGGTGTATCTTCCATGGGAGCTCCATTTTAGCCGCCACCTACGGCATGAATAATTTCAATATGATCTTGCTCTGCAATTGGGGTTTGTTCCAATTTACTTTTCGAGATGATCATTTCATTTTTTTCAACAGCGAAGCGTTTGCCTTCCAGTTGTAATTGTTGAACCAATTGCAAGAGGTTGACACATTCGGTTTGTGTAGCTTCGCCGTTTAAATAGATTTGCATTTGTGGATTCCGTTCTTGCTGCCTTACCGATTGAGTAAGGTCAATATCTGCTGTTGATTATTTTGCGTATTTAAATGCATTCCATGCCAATATGAGCCATCCAGCAATCATCAGCGCTCCACCAATCGGGGTAATTGCACCGAGACCACGTGGTAAGCCTAGAGCCATCACATATAAAGAACCACAGAAGAAGAAAATACCAACTTGTATAAGGAGGAAACTAGCTTTAATTGGAAGTTGGGGAATGACTTTGGATAAGATCGCGAGGGCAAGTAAGCCTACTGCATGATAAAAGAAATAGTCCGTTGCAGTTTGCCACCAAGCCAATTGGGCTTCAGTCGCGCGCGCTTTTAATCCGTGTGCACCAAAGGCACCAAGCATCACAGCAAAAGCTAAGTTAAGTGCGGAAATGGCAATCCACATGTGCATTCACCTTAACAAAATTTGCGCATAACCATAGCATATTTAGCGCGCAGGGTTAAAGCAAAAATGCCCAAAGTTTTTGTGTTGTAGTTTGTCATTCAATACTATTCAGACATAAAAAAGAGCATCGAAATGCTCTTTTTTATGATGACTAGGAAAAGCTTTCAAATTAGTTTGAAGACATTGCGACTTTAATTTTTTCCATCGCATTTTTTTCCAACTGACGAATACGTTCAGCAGATACATTATATTCTGCCGCCAATTCATGCAGCGTCGACTTTTCGTCATCTAACCAGCGACGTTGTAAGATGTTACGCGAACGGTCATCCAGCTGATCCATGGCTTCATGTAAAGCTGAAGTACTTTGTTCTTCGTAGTCTTCATCTTCCGCTAAACGTGCAGGGTCGTAACGGTTATCTTCGAGATAAAGGGCAGGAGCGACATGGGTCGAACCTTCATCGTCGTCATCACCTTGAGCTTCAAACGCAGCATCATAAGCGGTTAAACGGCCTTCCATTTCCAAGACTTGTTCGGGTGTTACATTCAAGTCATTGGCAATCGACTGTGCTTCAGCTAAAGTTAATTTTTTAGATGACTTTTTTAAGCTACGTAAATTAAAGAATAATTTACGCTGCGCTTTAGTGGTCGCAATTTTGACAATACGCCAGTTACGAATCACATATTCATGAATTTCTGCTTTAATCCAATGCACAGCAAAAGATACGAGACGTACGCCCATGTTTGGGTCAAAACGTTTTACCGCTTTCATTAAGCCCAAGTTACCCTCTTGAATCAGGTCACCTTGTGGCAAGCCGTAGCCTGCATAGCTACGTGCGATATGCACAACAAAACGAAGATGCGACATCACCAGCATTTTAGCTGCGTCTAAATCTTGGTCATAATAATAACGTTCGGCCAGCTCTTTTTCTTGTTCGGCCGATAAAATTGGAATCTGATTAACAGTACTAATATAAGCACCAAGATTCACCCCAGGTGCCGATAATGACAGGGGCATCAATTGATTGCTGCTGTCACTCATGTTTTCTCCTTGAGAATTAAAATGGGTAAGCCCAATAACTAAGATTCATCTTAATCCAATATTTCCGTAAATTATGGAAAATTGGGTATAGAAATGTAAACTTTTATTCAATTATGAAGCAATTTAGTTTAACTGAATCTTTTTAAGATTCAATCAAGTAATGAAACTCAGAATCGGAAATTTTGCGCATTTCACAGTTTAACTGATGTATTTGACAGTATCGTGATACATCTTGTTGGCTGTGCGGATCGGATGACTTTAACAATAAAGATTGGTCTGGACTTTTCTTTAAAGCTTTTTTGAGCATCAATAGTGGCATCGGGCAGGGTTTACCCATTGCATCTACAGTTAAAAGCGAATTTTGGCTGTCACTCACGAAGCAGATCCAACATGTTTACATTTCAATGGAAATATTAGCAAATACAGTGCCAAATCCCAACCTAAAATAGGTAAAAATCCTTTGTAATTTATAACTCAAACGATGTGAAAAAATAAGAATATTCAAAAGGAAAATAGATCAAAAAAATCTATTAATTGCGGTAAACCCGTGTTAAGCTCGTTGCGTTGTTAAGATTTTTGTTGGCTGTGAAGCCTCTTAACTCTTGATATATTTGGATGTAACCGGGATTTTGTTGATAGTTTTACAGAATGATTACAAGCTTAGAAATAAAAATATTTTTTTTAACCTTGTTTGGTCTGCTGTTTGCAACACCGGGTGGTCCTTCTTTTTTAAATACGATAAGGATTAACTTATGACAGCTCGTGAACAAGGCGTTGTTAAATGGTTCAACGACACTAAAGGCTTTGGCTTTATTCAACGTAACGGCGGCGACGACGTATTCGTTCATTTCCGCGCAATTATGGGCGAAGGCCACCGTTCACTTCGTGACGGCCAACGCGTAGAATTCAGCGTTGTTAAAGGTCAAAAAGGCTTCCAAGCTGAAGAAGTACAACCTTTAGACTAATCGTCTGAATGTACTCAAAAACGCTCCAATGTAAATTGGGGCGTTTTTTGTTTATAATGCTTCAGCAATTTTGTGATTATTCAATTAGGGCACATCTATATGTCATCAGGTTTTGAAACCTTAAATTTACATCCGAACCTTAAAAAAGCCATTGATGCTTTAGGTTTTAAGGATATGACGCCTATTCAGCAAAAGGTTTTAAAATTTACATTGGCTGGACATGACGCTATTGGTCGTGCTCAAACTGGTACTGGTAAGACTGCGGCTTTCTTGGTCAGTGTGATCAATGACTTGTTGAATAATCCAATTAAGGAACAGCGTTATCGTGGTGAACCGCGTGCATTGATTCTTGCACCAACGCGCGAACTTGCTTTACAAATTGAAAGTGATGCAAAAGAATTAGTGAAATACACTGATCTCAATGTTATGACTTTATTGGGTGGAGTAGATTTTGATAAACAAAAAAATCTATTAAACCGTAATTTTGTCGACATTATGGTTGCAACCCCTGGTCGCTTAATTGACTTTGTGGAACAAAAAGAAGTTTGGCTCGATCAAATTGAATTTTTAGTGATTGATGAAGCTGACCGTCTTTTGGATATGGGCTTTATTCCTTCAGTGAAACGTATTGTGCGTTTTTCACCACGTAAAGAACAACGCCAAACGCTAATGTTCTCTGCGACGTTTAGTTATGACGTGCTCAATCTTGCACAGCAATGGTTGTTTGAACCCGTTACAGTCGAAATTGAACCTGAAAAGAAAACCAATGCAGATGTTGAGCAACGTGTCTACATGGTGGCGAAGTCTGATAAATATAAATTGTTGGAAGACATCTTACGTGATGAACCAATTGAAAAGGTTATGATCTTTGCCAACCGTCGTGATCAAGTGCGTAAACTTTATGATCACCTCAAAAAAGACGGTTATAAAGTGGTGATGTTGTCAGGTGAAATTGCTCAAGATAAACGTTTGAAAATGCTTGATCAGTTCAAAAATGGTCAACACAACATTATGATTGCAACAGATGTTGCGGGTCGTGGTATCCATGTTGATGGTGTTTCGCATGTGGTGAACTTCACACTTCCTGAACAGTCGGATGATTATGTACACCGTATCGGTCGTACAGGTCGTGCAGGAACACGTGGTGTCAGTATTAGTTTCTTGTCTGAAGATGATGCTTTTTCACTACCTGAAATTGAAAAAGCCATTGGTCAAAAATTACCTTTAACCCGTTTAGATGGTTATTGCTAATTTTTGCTTCTAAAAAAGCCTGCATATTTGCAGGCTTTTTTATTTCATATCGACAATTTCATTTTGGGTTAATGACAAAACGGAATCACAGACTAACGGTTTAGTTTGCACGGCAACTAAAGGTCAGTATAGTTTGGTAATCATCATCTTTGCTGATGCTGCTATTTCCTGTAATGGTGCCAAGTACGTCAGCCGCAGCCTGAATCATTTGACCTGTCTTTTCATCGACCACACCTTTTAAAACACCGTTGTATTCTTGCTTCTCATCCACTACGACAGGGGTCGCATTTTTACCACAGGTACTATTTGCTGCTGCGATCGCATTATTTTTTGCCGCTAAACTGGTTTTACCTACGGCAGTGACTTCATATTGATTATTTGGTTTTTGAATTGCTAATGATTTTGTTGGTGTAGATGTACATGCAGCTAAAAGCACAGTTGCGCTTAGCGTGCTAACCATGGCAACAGTTTTGTTGAATTTTTTCATGTGGTGCCCCGAGTTAGAAACAATTTGATTTATTTGAACATAAAATTTCTTATAGAACAGGGAGCTGCTGTACAAGTTATGCGGTTTTTTATAGTAAATCTGTGAATAAAGCTGACTTAACAAATAAGCACCGAGTCTGATGCAAACATTCTAGAGTAAGTTATTGAGAATATGCTAATCTTGAGCAAACGTTTTAAAGTACAGTGTATAGATGTCAATTCTAAAATCAGCAGTTGATACAGTTCATCAAAATATTCATCAGCGTCAGTCGATTGGTCATTTAATTGAACCTGCGCCGAATGCTGAGCAATTGGAAAATGCGTTTCAAGCCGCCTTAACGGCGCCAGATCATCATCGTCTTAAGCCTACGCGTTTTGTGATTATTCCTGAAACTGAACGTGAAGCATTTGGTGAGTTGCTTTCACATGCCTTAGCCGATACTGGACAAACAGAAGAAGCACAGTTGGAACGTGTGAAACACCATCCATTTCGTGCGCCACTATTGGTTTTGGCCTTAACTCAATTACAAGATCATCCCAAAGTTCCGCATTTCGAACAAATTTTAAGTTCAGGCGCAGCAGTACAAAACTTTTTGCTCTCTTTACAAGCACAGGGCTTTTCAACTATGTGGCGTAGTGGGGCGGTGGTTGAATCTAAATTGTTTAAACAAGCCTTGGGTTTAACGGAAAACGATTTGATTTCAGGCATTATTTATATCGGTACAGCTGTGAAAGCAATTCCACCTCGTGCTGAAATACAGTCTGCTGACTTTGTAAGCCATTGGCATAAAGCAAACCAATAAAAGTGAAAAATAGGTCGATTGAACAAGATCGATCAGTAAAGAAATTAGGATAAAAGAACAATGTCAGAACTTGATTTTGCAAGTCTTGTTAGCCCTGTGTCAGTTGACCAAAAAACTGCACTACGTGTTACGGTGTTGGGTGGTGGGAGTTTTGGTACTGCGATGGCCAATACCGCAGTACGTAATGGCTGTGACACCATGATATGGATTCGTGATGAGGCGGTAGCTGCGGACATTAATGCAACACATATTAATAAACGTTACTTGCCAGATTTTCAATTAGAAGCAAGTTTGCTTGCTGTTTCAGATTTAGAACAAGCAGTATGTAATCGTGACATTATTTTGGTGGCCATTCCGAGCCATTCTTTCCGTAGTGTTTTACAGCAGATCAAGCCTTTTATCACGTCACAAGCAGTGGTGTCTTTAACCAAAGGTATTGAAGCCAATACCTTTAGCTTTATGAGCGATATTATTCGTGAAGAACTTCCTGAAGTCCCTTATGGTGTGCTTTCAGGGCCAAACTTGGCGAAGGAAATTGTTGCAGGACAACCAGCAGGAACAGTGATCGCAAGCCAATCTGAGCTGGTTCGTTATGCAGTTCAACAAGCGCTACACAGTGCGTTGTTCCGTGTATTTGCAAGTGATGATGTGCATGGCGTGGAATTGGGCGGTGCCCTGAAAAATATCTATGCAGTCGCGATGGGTCTAGCTGCAGCTTATGGCGTCGGTGAAAATACCAAGAGTATGATTTTGACACGTGCTTTGGCAGAAATGAGCCGCTTTGCAGTGAAATTAGGCGCAAACCCATTAACATTCCTAGGTTTATCTGGTGTCGGTGACTTATTTGCAACTTGTAGTAGTCCGCTCAGCCGTAATTACCAAGTCGGCTTTGCACTCGGTAGTGGTAAAAGCTTAGAACAAGCCACCAAAGAACTTGGGCAAACTGCGGAAGGGATTAATACTATTGTGCAAGTACGCGCACGCTCTGAGGAGTTGGGTGTGTATATGCCAATTACCAGTGCCTTGTACGAAGTGATTTTTGAAGGTGCGCCGGCACTGAATATCGCATTGTCACTGATGAAAAATGGCCATCGCAGTGATGTTGAATTTGTCTTACCACATCAGCAAGTTTAAGTTTACTGATTAATATGCAATACACATAGCTTTGTCATACTGGCTGTATATAATGTGCGGAATAGAATAAGGAAATTTTATGCAACTGACATTGGTTAGGCATGGCGAAGCTGCTCCGCCTGTGATGGGGAATGATGAAAAGCGGCCTTTAACAGCGCGCGGACAAACTCAAGCGGCAGAAACTGCAGCATATTTGAAAGATATAATTCAACCAGACGTTTTTGTGGTGAGTCCGCTACTGCGGGCGCAGCAAACACTTTCATCTTTGCAAAAACATTTTCCACATGTGCCTGTGGTTATTTGTAATGCCATCAAACCGGAAGATGATGCCAAAGTTGCAGTGGAATGGTTGTCACATTTACCGTATGAGTCTATTGTGGTGGTGTGCCATATGAACGTTGTGGCACATATGGCCAGTGTTTTGGTCTCAGAATATTTTAATCCCTATGCTTTGGCAGAAGCGCGCATTTATGAACAAGCGGTCATTGCTCCAGGGTTATCAACACAAATTAAAACGTTTATACCATCAACATAAAAACCAATTAAAACGGCAGAAAAATTAATGTTGTATTTATGGATGCCCGAAGCCAATGGGGTTTGGCAATGGTCAGAAGGGGATTTCTGGAAGCAGTCATCGACACTTGAACAATTGATTCAGGAAATTCAGCCATATGCGGGAAAGGAAGCGGTTGTTTTCTTTCCAAGTCGTGATGTACAAATCATTCAGCAAAATTTTCCAAAAAACCAATATAAAAAACTTGGCCCAGACGGCGTAAAATATTTACTTGAGGAATATGTCATTTTGCCTTTGGATGCAATGAAAGTATTGCATCATTTTCAAAGTCCAGATGAATTAACGGTCATGGGGGTTGCGCATAGTGCAGTCGAAACGATGCAGCATGCTTTGACACTAATCCCTGTGAAAGTCATTTCGTTATTACCTGACTTTTTGGTCTTGCCAAGTCCAGAAGCAGGGCAACATGTTTTGGCAAATGTCAGTGGTCATTTATTGGTCCGAAATAGTGAATATGTCGGTCAGTCTGTTGATGATTTGGCATTGTACTTAGATTATCAAATTGGTCAGCCGAACTATAAGATTTCAAATCTAAGTTCAGATCAGACGCATAGTCTTGAAGCCGCTGTAACGCATGATCACATTGAATCTTTTCATTATGAATTACCCAATATAAAAAAACCGAAACAACATCCACTCAATGTTTTGCCGAAAGCCAAAGCCAATACGGGTGTGAGTGGTTATTGGAAAGCATGTGCAGCAGTTTTGGTTGCGGCTTTAATTACACAGTTTAGCTATGATGCAGTTCGTTGGTATCAATACAAAAAAGTGGCAAATATCACTGCGTCACAAGCGATTGATCAGTTTAAATATTGGTTTGGTCAAAGCTATCCTGTGACTGAACAAACGCTGAAAAGCCAGTTCGAATCACAATTGCGTCAGAGTCAATCGGGCAATGCACAGGCTTTGTCTTTACTGAGCCGTGTCGGGCCAGTTTTAATGCAAAACCAAATTTCTGCAAATCGTGTGAGCTATGAAGCCTCGATGCTGAATATGGAGTTAAAAGCTAATTCGGCAGAAGTACTACAAACCCTAACTGATCAATTAAAACAACAAGGTTTTAAAGTCGAATTAGGGAATATTCAACCAAGTGCCAACGGCGCGATTGGATTGGTGAAAATACAATAATGATAAAAATGGAAAACCTACAGCAACGTATAGATGGGCAAATTGAGCGCATCACTGATTATTTAGACCAACTTTCTACTCGTGAACGAGTCATGGTGATCTTTACCACAATTTTTGTTGTAGTGGCAGCGATTGGTTCGGCACTGTTTTATATGAACAAAGCTGCAAATTTTCAACAAAAGCGCGTGAATGAACTCAAAGATACTGTTGTTTGGATGCAAAGTAATGCCGTCACGATGAAACCAGCAGGTGATACACAACTGAGCGCGTTGGAAAAAGTTCAGCGTGTATCGCAACAACAGGGCTTGTCAGTAGCATCTCAACAAGTCGGTGAGCAAATACAGATTGCAGTGATGCATGAAAATTATGCAATTCTGGCCAATTTTTTGACTCAATTGGTTCAAATGGGCTTAAGTATTGAAAAGATGGAGTTAAGTTCTGAAGCGGGACAGGTCAAATTAACAGCGAGTGTACAATAATCGGTAAAAATAAAGATCTGCTAAGCATGGTGTTTTATTTGTGCTGTGCCTATAATATGCCGACTTAAAAAGCAGTAGACTTTTATAGATATGTTGTATTCTCTAGCCCGCCCTTTGTTGTTTACTTTAGCACCAGAGCGTGCACATGAGCTGACATTATCGCTGTTGAAATCTTCTCACAAGATGGGAATGATGCGTCAAAACGTGGCGTCTAAACCAGTGACATGTATGGGAATCGAATTTCCGAATCCAGTTGGTTTAGCAGCCGGTCTTGATAAAAACGGTGCTTATATCGATGCGCTGGCGAGCCAGGGCTTCGGCTTTATTGAAATTGGTACAATTACACCACTTCCACAATCAGGTAACCCTGAACCGCGTTTATTTCGTTTACCGAAAGCAAAAGCCATTATTAACCGTATGGGCTTTAATAATGATGGCGTGGATCAGCTGATCGAAAATGTCAAAGCTGCAAAATTTAAGGGTGTACTTGGGATCAATATCGGTAAAAATGCAGTCACACCTGTTGAAAAAGCAGTTGACGATTATCTGATTTGTCTAGAAAAAGTTTATAACTACGCTTCTTATATTACGGTTAATATTTCATCTCCTAACACAAAAAATCTTCGCAGCTTACAAAGCGGTGATGCTTTGACTGAACTGTTAGAGACACTCAAGAAACGTCAACTCGAGTTGGCGGATGAAAATCAACATTATGTACCCTTAGTACTTAAAGTTGCACCAGATCTAGAACCTGAAGACATTAATTTTATTGCACAACAATTGTTAAAATTTAAAATTGATGGTCTGATTGTTACCAATACGACTTTGTCACGTGAAGGTGTTGAAGGCCTTCCATATGGTGATGAAGCTGGTGGTCTATCTGGCGCGCCAGTCTTTGAGAAAAGTACGGCATGTTTGGCGGCTTTTGCTAAAGTATTAAACGGTCAAATTCCATTGATCGGTGTGGGTGGTATTTTGTCGGGCGCGGATGCTGTTGCGAAACAAAAAGCAGGAGCAAGCCTTGTACAAGTGTATAGTGGTCTCATATATACAGGTCCGACACTTGTAAAAGACTGCGTAGACGCATTGTAAATATCATGAATACCATTGATATCTTTATACTGATTATTTTGCTCATTGGAGGGCTTAACGGTTTGCGTCAAGGATTTGTAAAAGCCTTTGCGAACTTCATTGGATGGATTCTTGCACTTGTCATTGCGGCAAAGTATGCAACCGTCCTTGCACCTTCGATGACATCTTTAAGTACAGATCCAGTGGTACAGAAGATTGCCGCGTTCGCATTTATTGTATTGTTGATTGTAGTCATGACTTGGGTCGCGACATGGTTATTGAACAGTATTTTGAAAACATTAAAGCTTGGTCCTCTAAATCGACTGGCAGGTGGTGTTTTCGGAAGCTTAAAAGGATTGTTGGTGGTGTTGATCACTATGCAGGGACTAGGTCCTTGGGTGGAAAGTTCACCACATTGGAAACAATCTAAAATGGTTCAGTCATTATTGCCATATGCGCCTTGGGCAACCGAATTGTCCAAAGATGCTGCAAATCAAGCACTTCATCATATTCAGTCTGAAGATGCTCAGAAATCTTCAGACCTACCATCTGAGTCGCAGAACAAGCACGGACGTTCTGGATCGGGTGAGTCAACAAATAATCCTTTTTATTAACCCTAGCTTGTCTGCGAGGTTGCTATGTGTGGAGTAGTTGGTATAGCTGGTAAATCACCTGTTAACCAAATGTTGTTTGATGCGTTAACGATGTTACAACATCGTGGACAGGATGCAGCCGGGATCGTAACTTGTCAGGATGGTCGTTTATTCCTGCGTAAAGATACGGGTATGGTGCGTGATGTGTTCCACACACGTCATATGCGTGCATTACAGGGTAATTATGGTATTGGCCATGTTCGTTACCCAACTGCTGGTTCTTCAAGCAGTGCTGAAGCTCAGCCATTCTATGTAAACTCACCTTATGGCATCACGCTTGCACATAATGGTAACTTAACTAATGCTGCTGAAATTCATGATGACTTGTTCAAGACTGACTTACGTCATATGAACACCGATTCAGACTCAGAAGTATTATTAAACGTATTTGCTCACGAATTGCAAAAACGCGCAAAACTTACACCAAGCGCTGAAGATGTATTCCACGTGGTTTCACGTGTGCATGAACGTTGCAAAGGTGGTTATGCGGTTGTTGCTATGATCACAGGTCAAGGCCTTGTGGGTTTTCGTGATCCAAATGGTATTCGTCCACTCATTTACGGTTCTCGTGAAACTGAAAATGGTATGGAATATATCATTGCTTCAGAGTCTGTTGCGATTACAGCACTTGGCTTTAAGGTTGAGCGTGATATTGCACCGGGCGAAGCAATCTATATTAGCTCGACGGGCGAAATGCATACTAAGCAATGTGCAGCAGCACCTGAATATCGTCCATGTATCTTTGAGTATGTTTACTTTGCTCGTCCAGATGCAACCATTGACGGTATTTCAGTTTACAAAGCACGTTTGAAAATGGGCGAAAAACTTGCTCAGAAAATTCTACGTGAATGGGGTGATGAGCACGATATCGATGTCGTGATCCCAATTCCTGATACTTCACGTACTTCTGCGCTCGAGCTTGCAAATACCTTAGGTGTGAAATTCCGTGAAGGCTTCATGAAGAACCGTTATATCGGTCGTACCTTCATTATGCCGGGTCAGCAACTTCGTAAGAAATCTGTGCGTCAAAAGCTCAACCCAGTAGAGCTAGAGTTCCAAGGCAAAAACGTACTATTGGTCGATGACTCGATTGTTCGTGGTACGACTTGTAATGAAATCATTCAAATGGCGCGTGATGCAGGTGCGAAAAAAGTATTCTTTGCGTCTGCTGCACCGATGGTGAAATATCCAAACGTGTACGGTATCGATATGCCAGCCAAATCTGAACTGATTGCGTCAGAACGTAGCGTTGAAGAAATCCGTGAAATCATTGGTGCTGATCGCCTGATTTTCCAAGACTTGGAAGATTTGAAATCTGCAGTACGCACCAAGAAAGTCCCTGAGTTGCAAGACTTTGATTGCTCGGTATTTGATGGTAAATATGTGGCAGGCGGTATTGATGCTGAATATTTGGCAGCATTAGAGCGTAAGCGTAATGACTCAGCAAAAAATGAAAAGCCAGCTTATATCGATGTTAACATTGATGCAGCTTCTGTGGATTTAACAGGTGTTCGCGAAGAATAATCTGCTGAAAACACACTGAAAAAGCGGGAATTTCCCGCTTTTTTCATTTATGATGAGCAAACAAAAGACAATGTAGCTTAAGGGTATTACATTGAGACGTGTGGGTTATGATTTTATAAAAAACAAAAATATGTTTTGGCCTGTCACCATGTGTATGGCGGCAGTGTTTTTGACCGTCGCAATTATTAATGTAATTGTCGGTTTAATTGTGGGTTATTATGATTCCACTCAGTCTATCTATTGGCATGTGCTTAGCCCATTTTTAGTGGCTGCTGTGCTGCTGATTATGTTGGTTTCAGTTCTCTATGATTTTTACACCTTTCGCTTAGGCGGCTATTCACTTGCAAAACAGTTAGGTGCGCGACGTCTGAGTCTCATTGAAAGTATTCCTGAAGAAAGTGTTGCACTGCGTATGACGGAGCAACTGGCAGATACCTTTCTAATCGATACTCCTGCACTTTATGTCTTACCTGATGAAGTGGGTGTGAATGCGCTCACCGCTGGTTTTAGCCCTCGAGATACATCGATCATTTTAACCTGGGGTGCCTTACAAACCCTAGATGAGATGGAAATGTATGGTTTGCTGAGCCATGAATTTAATAAGATCTTGTCGGGGGAAGCTGCTGAAAATACCCGTTTGAAAATCTTATATAGCGGTTTGACGACCTTTAGTCAGTGGGGCAGTAAAATTGCAAAACGTGGTTTCTATAAAAATGGACAAGCACGGGACAATAAGTTTGAAACGCTCTTTGTAGCGATTGGCGCAGTTATTTGGTTGATCGGTAGTTTAGGTGTTTTGATTTCCCGCTTTATTAAATATATCTCTTTGGGTTCTCGAACCTATCGTAATGACCAGAAAACTAAACGTCTGATTCAAAATGATGCCAATATTCAAACCTTATTAAGGATTTATGTGCATCATTCAGGTTCGCAAATTCACAGTGAATATGCAGAATCGATTTCTCATATGTGTTTTGCAAACTCACTCAGTCCGCAAAACTGGATGAATATTCACCCAAGTATTGAACAGCGCATTTTTGAATTAAATCCGGCGCTCATTCATGACCTGCAACTAGAAAATTTAAAAAAACTGCGAAACCAACCGCTATTTTATTTGTTCCGTTCACTAGAAGAAGCCAGTCCAGATGTTGCAACTCCATGGAACTCGCCACAACCATTACCTTTACTGCGCTTGTCACCGATCAGTTTTGCGATACGAGATGCAATTAAACCGTTGAACCCCGAGATTCGTGAAAATTGGCAGCGGCCTGAATTGATCCAACGTGCCTTGCAAACTGCAACCGGTTCGCGTGAGGTGATGGTTGCGATTTTAATGATTCGTCAGTATCGAGAATTTATTCCGACTGAAGCTGAAGTCAGTCGTGCGATTGTGGATGCCTTATTGAATCTTGATGGTCGTGTGCATATCTCCATTTTTCATGAGGCATGTAAAAATATTGGCACCATGCCTGCGACAATTTCTCGGCAGTTCTTAACCAAGCTGGCCAAGATTATTCAAGAAGATGGTGAAATTGGATTACTCGATGCATTACTACTTGAAACAGTCAAATATGAGTTAAATCTGTTGCCTGCACATACGCCTACGTCTTTAGAAGATGTAAAACCCAGTATTGTGCGTTTGATTGATGCCTTGCTGCATGTGCAACAAATTAACAGTGATAACCAGCTCGAAGTGCGTGAAAAAATCCTCAATCGAATCTTAACGAAAGAAGAACTTGAGTTCTATCGCGATATATCTGATGAGCCAATTGATTTGGCTGAAATCCTAAATGATATTTCTGGGCTGCTGCTGCGTGAGCGGTTAAGCATTCTTGGGGTTGCTGAAATATGTTTATGGAATGATCGAATTATCACGCAAGATGAGTTGGATGTTTTGCAACTATTATATTGGCGTATTGGATTTGAATCAGCTGAGATAGTTGAACTAATGCAAAAGAAAAATAGTTTGATGATCGTATAATTATTTATAGCGGCTTGATTTATGAATAATTTGTTTAATTTTAAGTCAAAATTAGTCTGAGCAAGTCTACAGAATCTTTAAAGAAATATTATGATCTAATTGATTTATAAAAGTTCAGCAAAACAGAGTGAATCCCGTTAGAATATCAAGCCTTGAATAGGTGAAAATGAAAGCATGATTGGGCATCAGCGAAGCATAATGGCTGCAATGGGAATTGATATATGGATTCCTCAGGTAGCACCGTGTCAGCAATTTAGCTCAAATATTTGGCGAGATCAGGCGGCTCCTGAAATAGTCTCTGAAATCCTACTCAAAAATGCGCCTCAGCCAACGCCTGTTCCATCACAGACTGAGCTTAAAAAAAACGTTGATGTTGTTGTAAATCAACCTGTAGAAGCACCAAAAGATGAACCAAAGGTTGTTGAACCTGTTGAAGTTCGTCCAATTGTTCAAATCCCTTCGTTTAACTTAGAAGCCATCTGTTTAATGCACTGTGTCATTGTCATTGATGCCACAGAATTAACGGCAGAGCAGCAAGTTTTGTGGAGCAATATTCAGCGCGCAGTCAGTGCCGATTTCTTTGCTTTACAGTGGCCTTTTGGCTGGGTGAATTTGCAAGATGGTCGTGGTGCAGCATCTTATGTACAGGGCTTTATCGATGCGATGAGCTTGGATAAAAATGTCATTTGTCTAGGCGACATTCCGCATTTAGAGCATGCGAAGGTGTATCCATTGGCATCTTTACAGCAGATGATTGAACAGCCTTTATTAAAAAAACGCCTATGGCAATTTATGCAAAATAAGGCAGGACAAAATACTTAAATTACGTAAATGGAAAATTTATGCAAAAAAAAGTAGTGGTTTTTAGTCAAATAGATCAAGAAATAATCCAACGTTTAGAACAGCAATTTAAAGTTTTCCAAATTAGTCCTAAATTGGGCGATGTGAATCAGCAAATTCTTGAGCATTCAAAAGATGCTGACGCCATGATTGGTGCAGGACGTTTGTTGAATGCCTCAAATTTAGCCCATGCATCACAATTAAAAGTCATCTCAAGTGTAAGTGTCGGTTATGACAACTATGATTTAGCATTTTTAAATCAAAAAAATATTTGGTTGAGCCATACTCCGCATGTATTGACGGAAACTACAGCAGATTTAGCATTTACTTTGTTGATGAGTGCAGCACGTAAAGTGCCTGTATTGGATCAATGGACCAAACAAGGGCAGTGGAAGCGTACAGTGGGTCCTGAGCAATTTGGTATGGATGTCTTTGCTAAAACTATTGGTATTATTGGCTTAGGACATATTGGCGCAGCGATTGGGCGTCGTGCTCGCTACGGCTTTAATATGAATGTACTCTATCATAATCGCCGAGAAAAAATTGAATTGGCTGAATCGTTATCAGCGCAATATTGTGATTTGGATGATTTGTTGCAACGTGCTGACTTTGTGGTCGTTGCAGTGGATTTAAATGCAGAATCGAAAGCTTTAATTGGTGAACGTGAGTTGGCCTTGATGCAATCGCATGCGGTATTGGTCAATATTTCACGCGGTTCAGTGATTGATGAAGCCGCTTTAATCGATGCATTAAGTCGTGGTCAAATTTTTGCAGCAGGCTTAGATGTGTATGAGCAAGAGCCACTTCAAGAATCGCCATTATTTACATTAGCCAATGTCGTGACATTACCCCATGTGGGTTCAGCAACAGCGGCAACTCGTAAACGTATGGCGGAATTGGCTTATCAAAATCTAGTGGATGTTTTGGTACATGAGCGCGCGCCACGCTATGTGGTCAATCCAAAATTTGAATAAACAATCACAACAGTTTTCTCCATAATTCACCAAAATTCAATGCTATATTCGATGAAGTACGAATATGAAATTTAGAGAATAGACCTTGAAAAAGATTTTACTGGCATGTGGTCTCGGGCTTTGTTCGACATTGGCGCAGACGCAGTCCGTAGATTTTAGTTCATCCCCACAATTTTCTGTGCCTGAAATAGGTAGTGGCGTCGGCTTGTTGGATCAACAAAAAGAGCGTGCCATTGGCGAGAAGGTGTATCGTGAGGTGCATCGTCAACTTCCTGTGACTGAAAATCCGTGGATGGAAGATCGTCTTTTATCTGTCTTTACGCATATTTTGAGCCAAACTCAACTCAATCAACCGGTTGGTTTGTTATTAATTAATGATCCACAAATTAATGCTTTTGCTGTACCTGGTGGTTTATTTGCATTAAATGCAGGATTAATTAATTCAGCACGTAACATGGATGAAGTGGCAGGGGTGATGGCGCATGAAATTGCACATGTATCACAACGTCATTACAGTCGTTCACAAGAAGCCTTTAAAGGGCAAGGTTTATTGTCACTAGCCGGTATTTTGGTCGGAGCCTTGGTGGCCTCACAGGCAGATGGTGATGTCGGTGCGGCTGTAATGATGGGTTCACAAGCCGCTTTGATGGATAAACAGCTAACCTATAGCCGCAATCAAGAACGTGAAGCAGACCGCATCGGGATGCAGTATATGTACCGTGCAGGATACAATCCGCAAAGCATGGCTGACTTTTTTGAAGTGATGCATCGCTCTACGAGTCGAGTGAGCTTTCTGCCTGATTTTTGGTTGACACATCCTTTAACCACGGAACGTATGAGCGAGGCGCGCTTACGTGCCAATCAGTTGCCTCAAGTTAAAACCAGTTTGGTTGATCAAGATTTTGAAATTCTGCGTTGGTATAGTCGAGTACTGTCGGGTCAGGCAACCGAATTGCAATTAAATGCGATGGTGGCGCAAAAGAATTATGCAGCTGAGTTGGCTTTGGTGAGCTTGCATATTAAACAAGGTGACTTTAGTGCTGCTCAAAAGTTATTAAATGAAGCAGCAAAACAAAATGCTTCGCATGCACTTTTTACTATTTTTCAGACCGATGTGCTGTTGGGACAAAACAAAGCGGCTGAAGCCGTGAACGCTGTGAAAAGTTCGGCAATCATCATGCCTGAAAATCGTGCATTAAATTATAAATATGCAGAGGCTTTGATTCGAAACAAAGAATATGCGCAAGCACAACTGATTCTACAGCGATTTTTACAAGCAAATCCACGCGACTTGAGTGGTTGGCGACTGATGTTGCAAATGGCTGATGCAGACAAAGATGCAAGCTTCCGTTCTATTAATGTGCTGCGCTATCGAGCTGAAGTAGAGTATTGGGGCGGGGATGAAGAACGCGCGATTAAATCTTTGCTACAGGCGCAGCGCATCGCCAAAGACTCGAAAAGTCTTGCTGCGAAAATCAAGCAACGTGTAGATGAAATGCAAAATGAACGGAAATTAAAAATATAAAGATTTCAAATGTGATGCACTTATCTATGTTGATTATAAAGTGTAAATTGTAGTTTTAGTGGCTTGGATTAATCAGTGTAAACTAGCTGGATGTAAAATGTTTTATGATTAAGAACTTACAAATGAAAAATATGATTTTAGCGGCCTGTCTGTTGGGCTTAGCAACGAATATTGCAGCAGCGAGCGCAGAGCAATATGTGATCGCTGTGAATGATATTAACGAAAAATATAAAACCGATGTACGCCAATTTTTTAGTCAGTTAGACCCGCAGCAACAGGGATTTAAAGCAAACCAGCAAGTGAAATACTGCGGTATTGTTCAGACTTATGTGAATGATCTTTATCGTGCTGCAGACGAAAATCGCGCATTTTTAGATCGTGAGTACCGTAATATGAATAAGCAGGATGTGATTCAGCAGGTGATCGCATCAAAAGAGATGCAATTATTAAAAAAATATAATGTGCAATGTGCCCTAAATTAAAAGCAAATTTATAAGCATTTTAAATCATTACGAGAAACTGAATAAAAATGAAACTCGATGATTTTGATATGCGTCATGGCAGAATTACGCTTCAGTTGATTCAGCGTCACGATGCAAAAGCACTTTATGAGGCGATCTGTCAAAGTATAGAAACCTTACGAATGTTTCCTGCAAGTTTGGCTTGGTCTTTACAAGAACCTAATTTAGATGCTTCATTGGCATTTTGTGATTCGAGAGTGTTGGCTGCGTTAAATCAGGAAAATTTTGTTTATGTGATTCGTGAGCAACAGTCGCATAACTTTTTAGGTGTCATGGATATTCATCAAATCAATTGGTTGGAAAACCAAGCTGCTGTTGGATTTTGGGGAAATGTTGAATTTAAAGGGCAGGGTTTGATGACTGAAGCCTTGCAGTTATTTGTGGATCAATTATTGAATGATCTGGGATTTCAGCAATTAAATGCTTTTGTAGATGCAGAAAACAAGCAAGCACGACGTCTATGTGAACGAGCAAATTTTAGATTGATTGAAATCGAACAAGCTGCAATTCAAAATCCAGTAGATGGAAGTTGGCGAGATATTTGTAAGTATGAAATCGTTAGATGATAAAGAAAAATAAATGATGTATGGATTTGAATTTTTTTTGAATTTGGATAATTTGGCTATTTAAGTCATCAGCGTACTTAAATAGACCAAATCAAACAATATAGATGAAAGATTAAGAGAGTTTCGCTTTAATTTTAGCTGAAACTTGTGCAGGATCGGCACGTCCGGCTATGAGCGGACGTAGAGAGTTCATCACCTTACCCATATCTTTCATGCTAGTAGCTTCTTGCGCAGTAATCGTTTGCGCAATGATGGAATCAAGTTCTTCCTCAGTCATAGCTTCTGGTAGAAATTGAGATAACACCTCAATCTCGGCTTGTTCCTTACTAGCTAAATCATCTCGGTTTGCACCTAAAAAGGCTTTAACCGATTCTTTGCGTTGTTTGATTTGCTTTTCAATGACCGCAAGAACTTGCTTATCATCAAGCTCTATGCGCTCATCGACTTCGATTTGCTTGATTGCTGCCTGAAGACTACGTATTACCGTTAACTTGTCCATTTCTTTAGCACGCATAGCGGCTTTTAAAACTTCAGTTATTTGGTTTTTTAAAGTAGTCATTTATCTTATCCAGGTTAGTCAATCAATCACAAATTAATCTTAGTAAAGGCGAGTAGTACGTACTGATTCGCGAGCCAATTTCTTTTGGTAGCGTTTAACAGCAGCAGCTTTTTTACGTTTACGTTCTTGAGTTGGTTTTTCGTAGAATTCACGTTTACGAACGTCAGCAAGAACACCTGCTTTTTCGCATGAACGTTTGAAACGACGGATAGCTACGTCTACTGGTTCGCCTTCTTTCAATTTAACTTGTGGCATGAAGAATCCTCATTAAGTTATGGATAAGATCTCGGGTCGAATTACCCTTGATCACAAGTGAAGGCCAGTATTTTACTCATTTACATCTCATATCACAAGTCTATAATAGGTTTCGCAATATTTTGAAATGGGCAAAAGGCAGTTTAATGATCGTTTTAGGCTTGGAAACTTCGTGTGATGAAACAGGACTCGCACTCTACGATAGTGAGCAAGGATTACGCGGACAAGTATTGTATAGCCAAATCAAACTGCATGCAGAATATGGTGGTGTGGTACCTGAATTAGCTTCACGTGACCATGTGCGTAAGTTAATTCCTTTAATAAAACAATTGCTTGAAGAAAGTCAGATGGATAAATTTGAAATTGATGCCATTGCATATACTCGCGGGCCGGGCTTGATGGGTGCATTAATGACAGGCGCATTGTTTGGTCGTACGTTGGCATTTGCACTGAATAAACCTGCAATTGGTGTACATCATATGGAAGGTCATATGTTGGCGCCGCTGTTGTCTAAAACTCCACCAGAATTTCCATTTGTGGCACTTTTAGTCTCTGGCGGACATACTCAATTGATGGCTGCTTATGGAATTGGTCAATATGAATTATTGGGTGAGTCGATTGATGATGCAGCAGGTGAGGCATTCGATAAAGTCGCTAAAATGATGGGGCTACCATACCCAGGTGGTCCAAATATTTCGAAATTGGCGATGAATGGCGACATCAATGCCTTTGAATTTCCACGTCCAATGCTACACCAAGGCTTAGATTTTTCATTTAGTGGTTTAAAAACTGCCGTTTCAGTTCAATTGAAAAAAGTTGAAGGTGAAGGTCGTGAGGCAGATATCGCTGCATCTTTCCAAGAAGCGTTGGTTGATACATTGGTGAAAAAATCAGTCAAAGCCTTAAAACAAACCGGTTTAAAACGTTTAGTTATTGCCGGTGGTGTAAGTGCGAACAAACGTTTACGTGAGCGCTTAGAAGCTGACTTGGCAAAAATCCGTGCAAATGTGTTTTATGCAGAACCTGCGCTTTGTACAGATAATGGTGCAATGATTGCGTTTGCTGGTTATCAGCGTTTAAAAGCGGGTCAGCATGATGGTTTGTCTGTTACGACTACACCACGTTGGCCGATGACGGAATTGAGTAATCCAGAGGCGGTTTAATTTGGAAAAAAAGAGGCGTTAAGCCCACTGCTGTCCCACAAAAATCACAAGAGGAATCTCAATTGAGGTTCCTCTTGTTTTATCGCCCTCTTGTCTGGTGAGAATAGCGATTTCAAATACTTCCTTTCGAATAAGTTCACTTGGATAATTC